>NZ_JBWDTQ010000025.1:0-128456 GCF_056312425.1 Nocardiopsis sp. TRM 82005 | reverse complement strand
GCGATGACGTACGCAGCGCACGCCCTGGCCGGTGCGCGTGGCCAGCGCGCACCGGTGCCCTAGCTGTACGGCCCCTGACTGCCACGGGAGGTCACCCTGGCGTTGATGTTGCTTCAGTTCGGTAGACACCTGTGGCACAACCTCACCGAAGTGGTCGACAAGACGGCCCGAGCCCACCGGTCCTGCCTCAACGAAACTCCCCCGGCAGCTCGGGCTGGCCTTTCGCACCGTGCGCCGGTTCGCTCAAGCCACGACCGCCGAAGAACTGCTGGCTGGAGCCCTTCACCGCCCCACCAAACTGGACGACCACAAGCCCTACCTGACCCGCCGGTGGAACGAGGGCTTCCACAACGGCGCCCAGCTCCACCAGGAGCTCAAGGCCCGCGTGCGGACTGGCAGTGTGAGGAGCGTCCAACGCTACATGGAGGCCTTTCGAGGCCGGGAGACAGTCACCCCCGTCCCCGCTTCGCACAGATGATGGTCCACCGCGAGGGACATCGGCTGGACGAGTGGATTGCTGCCGCGTCCACGGGACTCCTTCCCGCGCTGCGTTCCTTCGTCCGCAGTCTCCGCCACGACCGCGCGGCGGTCCGCGCCGGCCTGAGCCTGCCCCACAGTTCCGGAGCAGTGGAAGGAGCCGTGAACAAGATCAAGATGCTCAAGAGGCAGGTGTTCGGTCGAGCGAACTTCGACCTCCTTCGCACCCGAGTCCTCCACCCCCATCTGAGTTGTCGACGAGCGCGAACATGACAGTAGGTACGAACAGGAGGGTGCCCGTGCTCTGGCCCTGTCACCACGGCCGCTGCCCCCTCGCTCCACGGTCGGGGCGGGTCAGCCGTCCACACGTTCGCGCAGGATTTCCACACCGTCACCGGTGAGTTCGTCCAGGTGTGCGGGGCGACCGGTCATCGCCATGATCAGAGCGAGTGTGCTCCCGCGGACGAGCGGTCCGGTGCCGGAGGCGAACGGACCGTCGGTGGCTTGGAGCCTCAACCCTTGGACCCGGCTCTTGGCGATGACGACCTGGTCCGAGCCCTGGTAGTAGTCCGCCACTCGGGTCAGCGTGGCGATCGGACGGGCGCTGACGATGCCCAAGGGCCGCCTGACGTCCTCTCCGTGCACGACCGCCTCCCCCAGGATGGCGGGCTTCGGCAGGGGCGGTGACGTCGTGCTCCCTGTGACCCCTCGGAAGCGTGCGAGGGTCTCGGCGCCGGAGGTCCCCATCTGCTCGGCCAGGCGCATCGCGACCTGGGCGTCGAAGTCGAAGCGGCAGCGGATGACCCCGGCCAGCCATCGAAGGCCGTTGAGGGTCGCTGCCGACGTCAGGTATGCGAGTACCTCGCGCACGGTCAGGCCCTCACACAGCGACGGTGTCGCCCACTGTTCCTCGGTCAGCTCCGACAGGTCGTCGGCCAACGCCGTCCGCTCCTGGTGGATCAGCGGCCACAGGTCCGCGCAACCGCTCATCGGTGGGCTCCACGGCACGGGCGGGGTGCTGGTGATGTCATCGGAGGCTCCTCGGAACGGGCTTTCGCCCTGCCCCTGCGGTTGTGGGTGGACACCGGGATTATCACTCCGGCCTCCGACAATTTCGTGCTCGTCAACATGGGTGACGGGCTGTCATCGCACCACAAGATCAGTGCCAGAACCCACGGCGCTGTCGCCCAACAGGAGGTTTTCGCACCTGTTTTCGGATACCGCGTCTCCGGAGATCCCCGGACGACGAAGACGTGCCCGACCAGCGGCTCCGTCCCGCTTGCGGACAGCACCCCTGCGGAGGCCACACCACGGCCGGAACGGCGGCGATAGCCTGCTGCCCCGAAGCAGCAGCCGCGAGCGTGAGGAGAGCCCATGGGCGAAACGGAACGGACCGGCCCGGAGGCGGCGGCCCTGACCCGGGTCGTCGACGGTGTGTACGCGTGGGTGCAGCCGGACGGCACCTGGTGGGTCAACAACGCGGGCGCCGTGTCCGGAGGCGACGGGCTCCTGGTGGTCGACACCTGCGCGACCGAGACCCGCACCCGCGCCTTCCTCGACGCCCTGGCCCGCGCCACTGGCGGCGCCCCGATCCGGTGGGCGGTCAACACCCACCAGCACGGCGACCACACCTACGGCAACAGCCTTCTGCCCGACTCCACCGCACTCATCGGGCAGGCCGCCATGCGCGAGGGGCTCGCGCACGACCCGCTCTTCGACGCCTGTCCGCCGTTCTGGTCCCCCGTGCCGTCCTGGGGCGACGTCACCCGGCGCGTCCCCTCCATCGTGCTGGAACGGGAACTGACGGTGTACACCGGCGGGCGGCGCGTGGACCTGCGCCACCCCGGCCACACCGCGCACACCCCCGGCGACGTCGTGGCCTGGCTGCCCGAGGAGCGCGTGCTGTTCACCGGCGACCTCCTCTTCCACGGGCTGACCCCACTGGTGTTCATGGGGTCGGTGGAGGGTGCACTGCGCTCCCTGGAGTGGTTGCACGCCTTCGGCCCCGAGCACGTGGTCCCCGGACACGGCCCGCTCCTGGGCGCCGCTGAGCTGGACTCGGTGCTCGGCGCCCACGAGCGCTACTACCGGTTCGTGCTGGAGGCCGCACGCGAGGGCGTGGCCCAGGGGCTGGGCCCGTTGGAGAACGCCAGGGCCCGCGACCTGGGCGAGTTCGGCGGCTGGGACGACGCCGAGCGGATCGTGCTGAACCTGCACCGCGCCCACGCCGACCTCACCGGCACCGAGATGGACCTGGCGGCGGCACTGGCCGACGCGGTGGAGTGGAACGGCGGACCGCTGCCCACCAGTCTTTGAGCGCTCCCGACAGCCGGGGCGGATCCCGTACCGGCCCGAACCCGCCGAGTCCGGAGAAGCCACTCCCCGTGTTTGGTGAAATCACCGTAAACGTGTGCCAAGTCGACGCTGCGCCACCAATGTACCCCTCCCCGGGTGTTTCGCTTGCTGGACAAGCCATCACCACACGACGGAGAGGACGTCATGGCGGAGGCGACTGAGGAGGACCCGCGTGCGAGGCGGCGCGGGCCACGGAGCAACTGGGTGCCGCTGGGCCTGGCCGCGGCGGCGATCGCCCTGCTGGTGGTGGCCTGGCCACTGGTCAACGCGCTGCTGCCCGGCTCGGAGTCCGTTCCCTCCGGCGAACCCGTGCCCGTGGGTTCGGGGGGCGGTTACCAGGCCTCCCTGGCCTTCCCCCAGGAGGGGTGGTCCATGGACACCGGCGCCAGCCAGGCCGGACAGACCTACCGCTTCCACCGCGGTCCCGTGGAGCTGACGCTCAACTCGGTCACGCCCGCGACCTCTCCGCCGCCCAGCCCCGAGGAGCTGTGGGAGGGCATGCGCCGCCTGGCCCGCGCCGGTGAGGCATCGGCGCGGCTTGGGGAACCGGAGGCCATCTCCACCCACGACGGGCACGAGGGGCTGACCGGGACCATGGAGAGCAGTTCACAGCGCGGCGCGGCGGCGGTCTACCCCTCCCCCGACGGCAGCATGGCCGTGGAGATGACCCTCGCCGGGCGCGACGCGACCACGGAGGACATCACCGCGGTCAGTGACGTCGTCCGCTCGGTCTCCTTCGACGAGGAGGGCTCATGAACCACGGAGCCGAGGAACCGCGCGCACCGGGTGCGACCGACCGGGGATCGGTGCCCTCGCCGCGCGGGCCCCACCAGGACGGATCCGGCCCCCGGCACGCCGCCGGACGGGCCTTCGGGGGAGGGCGGCCCCACGGCCAGAGGCCGCCCTCGCTGGTCGCACTCGTGCTGATCACCGTGCTGGGCGTGGTGGGCCTGGCCTTTCTGGCGGTGCAGTTCGCTGGGCTGGCGCGCGTCTTCTTCTCCGAGGCGGCGCTGGCCGTTTTCCTCGGGGCGTTGACCCTGTTCCTCGGGTTCTGGGCGCTACGCAGGATCCGCCCGGTACGCGCCCCCGACCTGAACGCCTCCCTGGCCGCGGCGGCCTGGGGCCTGACCGCCGCGCCCGCCGCCGGAATCCTGGCCAACGGCGACTTGTCGTCGATCTGGGCCAAGAGCCTGGGGCTGGCCTTCGCCGGGGTCTGGGGGCCCGCGCTGACCGCTCCGCTCAACGAGGAGGTCCTCAAGCTGGCCGGGATCGTGCTGGTCGTGGTGGCCTTCCCGCATGCGGTACGGGGCCCGGTGGACGGGTTCGCGATCGGCTCCCTGGCCGGCCTGGGTTTCGAGGTGACGGAGAACTTCGTCTACTCGATGAACGCGGTGGTCCAGGCGGGCGGCACCGGCGGCCTGGTACCGGTGGTGCAGACCTCCATCTTGCGGGTGGGTCTGACCGGTCTGGGCTCCCACTGGGCGATGTCGGCGATCGCGGGCACCGCCATAGGCCTGCTGGCCGCCGCGGCGTGGCGGCCCGGCACGCGCCGCGCGCTCGGCGCCGCCGCTCTGGTGGCGCTCGCGATGGCACTGCACTGGCTGGTGGACTCGCCGCTGCTGAGCGGCGTTCCCGGCGTGGTGTTCAAGGTCGCCGTGGTCTTCCTGACCACGATGGCGGTGTACTTCACGGTCCGGTACGCCTACCGGCGCCGGGTTCGTAGAGCTCTGGCGTCGGAGGGCGAGGCACTGGGCATGCGGCGGTCGGCGTCGGTGGCCCTGGCCAACCGGCACGGCCGTCACAAGGAGCTGCGCCACGTGGCGCTCCCGGAGCGGCCCGACGTGGAGCGGCGCCAGGAGCAGATGCTGGCGATCGCCGAGGACCGGGCGGCACGGCACACGGCGTGACCAGCGCGTACGGGCGTTCCCGGCCGTGGGAGCCGGGGGCGTCCTCGTGCCGTCGGCCTCTCCCGGAAGGACGGGTCCCGCGACCGGCGGTCCCGGCCCGGCCGCCGGGCGCGTCCTCGTGCGTCCCGCCCCGTGGATTTTCATCGGCGACAGCGTGGGCATAACGTGCCGCATGGGCGAGCGAACACGAAGGGGCGAGAGGACGACACCGCCGAGGACGGGACGGGGGCGCGCACGCGACCCCGGTCTCACACCGCGGGCGCTGGCCGCGGCGCGGGCAGAGTACGGCAGGGCGGGCTGGTCCGCGTTCACCCTGGACGGGGTGGCCCGCAGGGCCGGGGTCGGCAAGGCCGCCCTCTACCGGCGTTGGCACTCCAAGGAGCGCCTGCTCGCCGACGCCATCGAGGAGCACACCCGGCCGCTGGACCCGGCCGACACCGGCAGTCTGCGCGGCGACGCCCGCGCGCTGGCGACGGCCCTGCTCGACCACTTCCTGACCCCGTCCGGGTGGATCACCCTGCGCGTGGCCGTGGACGCCACCACGGGCACGGAGGCCTTCACCGCCTTCCATGAGCGGATCGTGCAGGCTCACCGGGACGGGGTCGCCGACATCGTGCGGCGGGCCGTCGGGCGCGGTGAGCTGGGCCCGGACACTGACACGGGCCCCTTCGGCGAGGCTTTGTACGGGGCGGTCCTGGTGCACGCCATGGCCATGGGCCCCCGCCAGCGCGAGCACGCCCGCGAACACGCGGACGAGCACGCGCTCCCGCTCGCCGACTTCCTGTTGGCCTCCCTGACCGGCGGGTCCGAAGGCACCGCCGGGGACGCCGGGGACACGACGGACTGAACACGGTGTGTTCCCGGTGGGCGCACTCCCCCGGAGGCGGAGTCCCCGGAGGTCAGGCGTCCGGACGCACCCAGCTCTGGAGCAGGGTGCCCTCGGACTCGATGATCGTCCCGGGCACGAGGGCGCGGTCGGCCACCGTGCCCACCGCGACGCGCTGCTCAAGCCCTCCCGACAGCAGTGGTACGACCGTCAGGCACAGCTCGTCGAGCAGGTCGGCGGCGGCGACGTCGGCCAGCAGGCGGGGCCCGCCCTCGCACAGGATCCGGGGCAGGCCGCGTTCCGCCAGGGCGGCGACGGCGGCGGACAGGTCCACGCTCCGTTCGCCGCACACCAGCACGCGGTCCCCTCCCAGGGCGCCGCGCGCGCGGCCGAGGGCCTCGGCACCGGCCGCCTCGCAGGTCACCAGAAGCACACCGCCGCCGTCCTCGGGCCTGTCGGCCAGCAGCGGCGGTACCCGGCCGGTACCGCTGACCACGGCCAGCTCCGGATGGGCGGCGCGGCCCTCGCCCACGGCACGGGCCAACAGGTCCCGGGTGCGCGGGCGCGTGTGGCGGTAGCCCTCCACGCGGGCGGTACCGGCGCCGACCAGCACCACGTCGGCCAGATCGCGCAGGAGGGTGTACACCACCAGGTCGGCGGGGGTGTTGATGCTCCCCGTCCTGCCGTCGTTGCCGGCGGCGGCCCCGTCCAGGGTGGCGACCATGTTCGCGCGCAGCCACGGCCTGTCGGGGTAGGCGTAGAGGCGCTCCAGGGCGGAGGCGTCGAGTGCCTCCCCCGGAGAGGCCGCGCCGGGGACGGAGTCGTTCAGGAGGAGACGCACGGCCACACCGCCACGAAGTACATGACCCCGAACGGGTCGTCGGCGTAGAGCACCTCCGGGCCCAGCGGGTCGCCGGTCGCGGCGATCGCGCGCGCCATGACCTGGAGCGCGGCCCGGCCCGCCACCATCAGGTCGGCGGCCAGCCCCGGGTCCAGGCACAGCAGGCCCGCCCGGTCGCCCTCGGACAGGCAGCGGCGGATCTCCCCGTCGAAGCCGAAGGCGCGCTCGTCCAGGTGTCCGGGTGCCTTCGTGCTGCGCCGTGCGCTGCCGTCCCCCATGACGAGCAGGGCGACCCGCCCGGGCCGGTCGGCGACGCGGCGTCCCAGCTCCCGCACCTCGGCGTCGGAGGCGTCCCAGGCCACGGTGGCCATCTCCACGCGCCCGCGGTATCCGACCGAGTCGAGCAGCCGCCGGGCCACGCCCAGGCTCAGCGGCAGCGTCCGCTCCCGGGGGACCCGCTCTCCCGTGCCGCCGTACCCACGGACCGGGACGAGCTTCTCGGTGTGCTCGCCCGAGGAGTCGTGCCCGCCGATGACGACCAGTGTGTCCGGGGAGTACCCGGCCAGCGCCTCCAGCGCCGACTCGCACTCCTTGCGCAGTTCGACCGCCACGTCCCGGCCGCCGCTGAGCTCGCGCATCAGCAGCGGCGGGTGCGGGCAGACGGCGGTTGCGACGATCACGCGTGCCTCCTCACGCCAGTCCCCGGACGGCCCGTGCGGGGGGACGGACCCCCCGGATGGTGGCGACCGTGTCGAGCACCTGCCGGGTCTCGGCCACCTCATGGACCCGGTAGACCTGGGCGCCGTGCCAGGCGCACACGGCGGTCGCCGCGAGCGTTCCGGTCAGGCGCTCCCCCACGGGCATGTCCAGGGTCTCGCCGACGAAGTCCTTGTTGGACAGCGACACCAGCACCGGCCATCCGGTGCCGGTCATCTCGTCCAGGCGCCGGGTCAGCTCCAGCGAGTGCCAGGTGTTCTTGCCGAAGTCGTGCGCCGGGTCGATGATCGCCGACGCCGGGTCCACGCCCAGGGCCACCGCCCGCTCGGCCTGGGCGACCGTGTCGTCGACGGCCTCGCGCACCACGTCCTCGTAGTGCGGCCGGTGCGGGCGGGTGCGCGGGGTGAGCCCGCCTGTGTGGGTGCACACCAGGGCGGCGCCGAACTCGGCGGCGACCTCGGCCATCTCCGGGTCGTAGCCGCCCCAGGCGTCGTTGAGCAGGTCGGCCCCCGCCTCGCACACCGCTCGGCCCACCGACCCGCGCCAGGTGTCCACGCTGATGACCAGGTGGGGGAACTCGGCGCGGACCGCGGCCACGAAGTCCACGATCCGGTGCTTCTCCTCCTCTGCGCCGATCTCCTCGCCGGGTGCCGCCTTGATACCGCCGATGTCCACGATGTCGGCACCCTCGGCCACGACCTTGCGCACGCGCTCGAAGGCGGGCCCCTCGTCCCAGGTGGCGCCCCTGTCGTAGAAGGAGTCAGGGGTGCGGTTGACGATCGCCATGACCAGCGTGGTGTCCGCGTCGTAGTCTCGACCGCGCAGTCTCAGCACCGGCCGACCACTCCTTCCAGAACCTCCGTGTCCCCGGCGCCGGCCTCAGCCGCCGGTGGGCGCTCCACAATGCTGACCGTACTGGGGAGCGGCTGCCCGCGCCGCTCACCGGCGCCGAACTGGCGTATCCGGACGGTGTCGGCGCCGTGGTCGATCCCGGCCCGGCGGTCGGCGACCGCGAGCAGCTCGGTGGCCATCGTGCCCAGTCCGCGTAGTGACTGGTGGCGGTGGGCCCGGCGGCCCAGGTCCACCTGCGCGACGGCGTCCACTCCGTACCGCAGGGCGGTGTCGACCAGCACGGCGAGTTCGACGCCGTACCCGGTGGGCACCGGGAGCCGCTCGAACACCTCGCGCCGCACGGCCCACTCCCCGGACAGGGGCTGGACCACGCCCGACAGCTCGGGCCAGCGCAGGGCGATGGTGGGGCGGGCCACGAGCTCGGTGACCCGGCCGCCCTCGTAGGAGACCGCCTCTCCGGCGTCACCGGTGTCTCGGCCGTCGCCGGCGCCCTCGGGTCCCCCCGCGGCGCCCGGCCTGTCCAGCACCCGGTCGTAGAAGCCCTTGACCAGGTTCACCCGGGGCTCGGTGAGCAGCGGTCCGAGTAGTCCGGACACGAAGTGGGTGCCCCACTCGACCAGGTCGGCGTCCATGAAGACGACGATGTCGCCGGAGGTGACGAAGAGCGACTTCCACATGGCCTCGCCCTTGCCCCTGCGGTGGCCCAGCTCGGGGCGCACGTCACCGACGCGGTGGACGGCGGCCCCGGCCGCGCGGGCGCGGTCGCCGGTGCCATCGGTGGAGTCGGAGTCCATGACGACGATCTCGTCCAACAGGGGCGCCTCCTCCTGGAGCGCCGCGCGGACGCCGGAGACGATACCGCCGACGGTCGCCGCCTCGTCCCGTGCCGGAATCACCAGACTGACCGTGCTTCGCCGCCACCGCTTGAGTTCGACCAGCCGCTCGACCGTCCAGTCCGAGGACCGGTAGGTGCGGCGTTCGAACCACTCGTTGTCCACAGAGCCTCCCCAGCGGCAACACTAGGGCACGCCCAGCTGGAGGGGCCCGCCGGTCCGCGCTTTTCCCAGGGCGTGGTTGCTCACTTTCCCCGGTCGGGGAACCCGGCCGGCGTCCTCCTCCCGGACGTCCCCGGGGAAGACGGCGGCCTCCGCCCGCGGCCCGGGCGCCGGGAGGGCTCACTCCCTCCCGCCGAAGGCGGCGGCGCGTCCGGTGAGCCAGTCGAACAGGCTGGGGTCCTCCCCCATCTCCGGGTGTCACCGCACACCGACGACCTGGTCCGTGTCGGCGTACTCGACGGCCTCCACGGTGCCGTCCTCGGCCCAGGCCGTGGCCACCACGCCCTCGCCCAGACCGGCCACCGCCTGGTGGTGGTAGGTGGGGCCTCCAGTCGGGCGCGGCCGAGGATCCGCGCGGTACGCGAGCCGGCGTCCTCCCAGGCCCGGTCCTACCGGGCTTGCTCGGTGTACGTGGAGATTCCGATGACGGGTGGCACTGCGTCGTCCCTTTCCGGGCGGGGCCGTGAGGATGGGGAGAAGCTCTCAGGCCGCGACTGTATCCGGGCCCCGCGACTGCTCCTCCTCCCGGGGGACCGTCGCCTCTCCCTTATCTGACACTCGGTTACGTGTTACCTTGAAGTTGATGTCAAGATCAACCAATCCACCAGTGCCGGCCGACCTCGTGAACGCGGCGGTCCGCGCCGCGGAGGGGCTGGGAAAGGACGTGGCCGACGTGCCCCTGGTCGCCATCGCGCAGGAGGCGGGGGTCTCCCGCAGCACCCTGCTGCGGCGTGTGGGCGGCTCGCGCCGGGTCCTGGACGGAGCGGTGCGCGCCTCGGGCGTGGACCCGGGTGGGCGGCTTCCGGTCCGGGAGCGTTCGATCGAGGCCGGGGCGCGACTGATCAGCGAGCAGGGCCTGGCCTCGGCCACGCTGGAGGCGGTCGCCGCCTCCGCCGAGTGCTCGGTGCACAGCCTCTACGCGACCTTCGGGGGCCGTGACGAGCTGCTCCGGGCGATCTTCGAGCGCTACAGTCCCATCCTCGACCTGGAGGCCGACCTCGCCGGGCCGGAGGAGGACCTGGCCACACGGGTGCACAGGATCCATCGCTTGCTGGGCCACGGTTTCAGCCGCGAACCCCGGGTACTGCCCGCCATGATCGCCGACGTGTTCGCCCGTCCCGAAGGGCCCACCGTCGACATGCTCGTCCGGCTCTTCTTCCCCCGCATGCTCGCCAGTCTGGGCGGATGGTTGGCCGGGGAGGTCGCGGCGGGCCGGATCCGCGACCTGCCGGTTCCTCTGCTCATGCAGCAGCTGCTCGGCCCGGTCGCCGTGCACTTCATGCAGCGCCCGGCGCTGGGAAGGGTCCCGGGTGTGGAGCTCCCCGACGCGGAGGAGGCCTGCGCGGTATTCGCCGACACGTTCCTGCGTGCCGTCGCCGTCCCTGAGGGGCCGTCCCGTCCGGACGGCCCGAACTCGACCATGGAGCCGTTATGAGTGAACGTACGACGTGTGTGATCGCCGGCGGCGGCCCCGCCGGAATGGTGCTGGGCCTGCTGCTGGCCCGCGCCGGTGTCGAGGTCACCGTGCTGGAGAAGCACGCCGACTTCCTGCGGGACTTTCGCGGGGACACCGTGCACCCCTCCACCCTGGAGCTGCTGGAGGAGCTGGGCCTGTACGAGCGGTTCGCCGAGCTGCCGCAGAGCAGGCTGGAGGAGGTCGCCTTCCCCGTCAGCCAGGACCGTACCGTGACCATCGGCGACTTCCGGCGGCTGCGGGTCGCCCACCCCTACATCGCGATGGTCCCGCAGTGGGACTTCCTGAACCTCGTCGCCGAGGCCGGGCACGAGGAGGCGGCCTTCACCCTGCGGATGCGCACCGAGGTGACCGGGCTCGTCCGCGAGGACGGCCGGGTCGCGGGAGTGCGCTACCAGGGCCCGGGGGGCGAGGGGGAGGTCCGCGCCGATCTGACCGTGGCGTGTGACGGCAGGGGGTCGCTCGCCCGTCGCGAGACGGACCTGGCGCCCAAGGAGTTCCCGGTGGGGATCGACGCGTGGTGGTTCCGGCTGCCCCGCGGACCGGAGGACCGCACGGCCCTGACCCCGCGTGCGGGCCTGGGACGGTTCGCCCTGGTGATTCCGCGCGAGGGCTACCTGCAACTCGCCTACATCGGACGCAAGGGCATCGACGCCGACCTGCGAGCACGCGGGATCGAGGCCTTCCGACAGGACATCGTCGAACTCATGCCGGAGCTGGCCGACCGGGTCGGATCCCTGAAGTCCATGGACGAGGTCAAACACCTGGACGTGCGGCTCAACCGGCTGCGCCGCTGGCACGTGGAGGGCCTGCTGTGCATCGGCGACGCGGCCCACGCGATGTCCCCCGTCGGCGGTGTGGGCATCAACCTCGCCGTGCAGGACGCCGTGGCCGCCGCGACACTGCTGGCCCGGCCGCTGCGCGAGCGCTCGCTCACCTCCCGCGACCTGGCCGCGGTCCGCAGGAGGCGGATCCTGCCGACCGTCGCCGTCCAGGCGCTGCAACGCCTCATGCACCGCGTGCTGGCCGAGCCGATGGTCAGGGGGGAGCGTCTGGGCCCGCCCAAGCCCGTACTGGCGGCCCTGGACCGTGCGCCCTGGCTGTCGTTCGTGCCCGCCTACCTCATCGGGAAGGGGTTCCGGCCCGAGCACGCGCCGGGCTTCGCCCGCCGCCCCCGAAGGGCCGTCCGGTAGGAAGCGGCCCCTCCGCCGGGTCCGGGGCGAGGGGCGGTGCGGTCCCCCGGGCGGGCACGTCCGCCCGCCGCGGGGCGGGCGGGTCAGGCCGGGCCGGGGACACGCTCGCCCGCCGGGGCCGGGCCCGGTGCGGTACCGGCACCGAAGGGGCTGCCGCCCAGCTCCTCACGGTGGTGGGCGGTGAGCCAGCCGCGGGGGTCGGGGCCGGCGGCGATGATCCGCGTCGGGTTGATCGCCGTGTGGACCCAGTAGTAGTGCGTGCGGACGTGGTCCAGGTTCGTGGTGTCGCCGAACCCGGGCGTCTGGAACAGGTCGCGGGCGTAGGCCCACAGCGCCGGGTACTCGCTCAGCTTGCGGATGTTGCACTTGAAGTGGCCGTGGTAGGCGGCGTCGAAGCGCACCAGGGTCGGGAAGAGCCGGACGTCGGCCACGGTGATGGAGTCCCCGACCAGGTAGCGCCGGGTGGCCAGGCGCTCCTCCAGCGCGTCGAGCCTGGCGAACACGTCGGTGACCGCGGCGTCGTAGTGCTCCTGGTCCGGGGCGAACCCGGCCCGGTAGACGCCGTTGTTGAGGTCGGTGTAGACCTCCTGGGACAGGGCGTCGATCTCTTCGCGCAGCGCCTCCGGGTACAGGTCAGGAGCGCCGTCCCTGACCAGGCCGCCCCACTCGGTGGCCATGTCCAGCAGGAGCTGGTCGTAGTCGTTGGAGACCATGTGTCCGTCGTCCACGTCGACGAGGCCGGGGACGCTGACCCCGCCGGTGTAGTGGGGGTCGCGCGCCAAATAGGCCTCGCGCAGGGCGTGGATGCCCAGGACGGGGTCCTTGCCGCCGGGGCTGCCGGTCTCCTCGGTGAACACCCAGTGCGGGTCGCCCTCGATGACCTCCTGGCGGGGGTCGGTGACGGCCAGGGAGATGACCCGCTCCAGACCCATGAGCCTGCGCGTGATGACGACCCGGTGCGCCCAGGGGCAGGCGCGGCTGATGACCAGGCGGTAACGGCCGGGTTCGGCCGGACGGTCGAAGCGGCCGTCCGCGGTGACCCGGTCGGTGAAAGCCGCCGGTGCCCGCTTGATCTCCTCTGTGGGGATCTCGTTCGCCCTCATACCTGGCTCCCTTCGAGCGCGGGCGGTTCTCGTCCGCAACCGAACATGTTACCCGGACCGTACCGGGCGCGAAGGCTGCTCGGGCACGGTGTCCGGCCCGCCGCTGCGCCCGCGGACGGGGCTCATCCGAAGCGGATGGGCAGCCCGGCGTAGTTGTGGGCGAACTCGGTGGCGGCGGCCTCGGAGCCGACGACGCGCCGGAGCTGGGAGAGCTGTAGCTGGGCGTCGAAGTCGTCCCCGTGGCGGTGGAGCGTGTTCGTCATCCACCAGGAGAAGTGGGTGCACCGCCAGACACGGCGCAGCGCGGTGTCGGAGTAGGCGTCGGCGAGGTCCTCCCGGCCGTCGCGCAGCCATGCGGTGAGGGCCTCGGCGAGCAGGGCGACGTCGGCGATCGCCAGGTTGAGGCCCTTGGCGCCGGTGGGCGGGACGATGTGCGCGGCGTCCCCGGCCAGGAAGAGGCGGCCGTAGCGCATGGGCGTGGTGACGAAGCTGCGCATCGGGAGCACGCTCTTCTCGGTGATGGCCCCGGTGCGCAGCTCCCAGTCCTCCCGGCCCGCGCCCAGGCGGGTGGTCAGCGCCTCCCAGACCCGGTCGTCGCTCCACTCGTCGATGTCCTCGTCGGGCCGGACCTGGAGGTAGAGGCGGCTGACGGTGGCCGAGCGCATGCTGTGCATGGCGAACCCGTCGGGGTGCCAGGCGTAGATCAACTCGTCGGTGGAAGGGGCGACGTCGGCGAGTACGCCCAGCCAGGCGAACGGGTAGGTGCGCTCCCACACCCGCTGCCGCGCGGTGGGGACGGCCCGGCGGCTGGGGCCGTGGAAGCCGTCGCAGCCCACGACCGCGTCGGCGTCCACCCGCTGGGGCCGCCCGTCGACGTCGGTGAAGGTGACGTGGGGACGGCCGGTGTCGACTTCGTGCGGCGTGACGTCCGAGGCCTGGTAGAACGCGGGGCGTCCGGCCTTCTCCCGGGCGGCCATGAGGTCCTTGGTCAGCTCGGTCTGCCCGTAGATCCACACCGACCTGCCGACCAGTTCGGTGAAGTCGATGTGGTGGCGCTCGCCCGGCCACTGCAAGTACACGCCGCGGTGCTCGTCGGCCTCGGTGGCGAGCCGGTGCCCGACCCCCGCCCGGGTGAGGACGTCCACGCTCCCGGACTCCAGGACTCCGGCCCGGATCCGCGAGCGGACGTGGTCGGCGGTCTGGCGCTCGATGAGGACCGAGTCGATCCCCTGGAGGCCGAGCAGGTGGGACAGGAGCAGCCCGGCCGGGCCCGCTCCGATGATGGCGACCTGGGTGCGCACGGTCGTTTCTCCTCCTGGTGCTCCGGCGCACGGGAGGGAGGTCCCGGGCGCGCGGCGTGTCGTCATGGTGGCGGGCGCGGTCGGCGGCGCCCCGACCGCCCGGGCGGCAGGTTCTCGTCGGTGCTCCCTGGCAACCCGGATGTGTCGACGATGCACCATCCGTGACCTGCGCCACCAGAAGGTTCTCACTGGTTGAGAGACGAGCTCTCCGCCAGAGGGAGGGCGCTGGCCCCGACTTGCCTTCCCCCGCCCGGGAAAGTATCCCTTCTCCATGAGCGACGAACGGAGTATCGCCTGGGACGGCTTCTTCAACACCCGGGATCTCGGCGGCCTGCCCACCCGCGACGGCCGGACCACCCGGCGCGGTGCCTTCATCCGCTCCGCCGACCTGCGCTTCGTCACCGAGAGGGGCTGGGAGTCCGCCCGTTCCGCCGGTGTCCGCACCATCGTGGACCTGCGCAACGAGGACGAGGCCAGGCCGGGCGTGAAGGAGGGCCTGACGGCCCGGGGAGGTTCCGCGGCGTTCCCCGCGGGGCCGGCCGGCGCGCCCCTCCCCGCCGAGATGACGCGCGTGGAGGTGCCTCTCGACCATGTCGAGGACGTCGAATTCTGGAGGGACGTCAACCGCGGGCAGCTGAACGGAACCCCTCTCTACTTCCGGCCCTTCCTCGAGCACAAGGCCGAGCGCTGCGCCGCCGCGGTCACCGCCCTCGCCCGGTCCGGGCCCGGAGGCGTCCTGTTCCACTGCGGGGCCGGACGCGACCGCACCGGCCTGGTGACGTTGCTGCTGCTCGCCCTGGCGGAGGTCGAGGCCGAGGCGATAGCCGATGACTACGTGCGCTCTGTCGCCGCGCTCGCACCCCTCTTCGAGGCGATGGGGCGGCCGGACCAGGGACCGGTGGTCGCATCGCTGCTGGCCGAGCGTGGAACGACACCGCGCGAGAGCGTCCTCGACGTTCTCAGCGACCTGCGGCCGCGGGACTACCTCCTGGACGCGGGGGTGGCGCAGGAGGACCTCGACAGGATTCGCACGCGCCTCCTGGGCTGACCGGAGTTCTCCGGAACCGTCCCCTCCCGGGGGCCTTCCGCGGAGTGGGGCGCCGCCCGGTGACGCGCACCGGGCACCCGGCGCTTCCGTTGCCGCGCCGCGGACCGGGCCCCGCGCACGCGATCCGGCTCAGGCTCCCATGGCCCGGGACGCGGAGCGCGCGGCGGTGCGTACCGCCGGGACCGCGAGGGCGGCGTGCTCGTCGTTGGGTACGACCACCGACAGCGCGGCGACCACCGCCCCGCTGGAGTCGCGCACGGGTGCGGCGATACCGGCGGTCTCCTCGTCGATGAACCCGCGGGACAGCACGTAGCCGGACCTGCGGATCTCGGCCAGCAGGGAGCGCAGCCGCCGGGCGTCGGTGACCGTGTTCGCGGTGAAGGCGCGGACAGGCCTCACCAGGACCCGTTCCTGGAGCGGCGGGGAGGCGTGGGCGAGCAGGACCAGGCCGGAGGAGGAGGCCTGCAACGGCAGCCGCCCGGCGATCCGGGTGATGTTGACGACCGCGCCCGGGGCGGATCGGCGTTCGACGAACAGGACCTCCTCGTCCTGGAGGACGCCGATCTGGGTGTGCTGGCCCACCACCGCGTGCAGGTCCTCCATGAACGGACCGACCGTCTCGCGCAGGCCCAGGGCGGGCGAGGAGCGTACGGCCAGCTCCCACATGCGCACGCCCACGCGGACGCGGCGGTCGGGATCGCGCTCCAACCACCCGTGCCGGACCAACTCCCCCACGAGCCGGGAGGCGGTGGCCACGTGCAGGCCGGCGCGCCGCGCGATCTGTGAGACCCGCAGTGCCGGATGTTCGGAGTCGAAGGCCTCCAGGACGCGCACCGCCCGGGACAGCACGGACTCCCCGTTCGCTGTTCTGACCACGCCAGCAGTCTCCATCGCGACGCCCACCGGAGTCCACACCGGGGCGAAACCGGCGTCGCCCGGACATAACCCACTAATTTGGGCAAGATATTGACCGCCGCAACAGAAGTGCCTAAGTTGGGGTCAGTCCACGACTGACGCGTACACGGTCCCTGACGCACCGTGCCATCACGCCATCCCGGAGCACGGCTCCGAGAGCACACCCCCCACCCCCCTTTCCACAGGAGCACTCCCCGTGCGCAGACTCCTCTCCCTACTCGCCTGTCTGACCCTCGTCACGAGCACCGCGTGCGGTGCCGACGACGGCGACGGCACCGACGCGATACGCGTCGGCTACATCACCCCGCTGACCGGCGGCTACTCCGCCCTGGGCGCCGACAACCAACTGGCCGTCGAACTCGCCGTGGAACGCGTCAACGCCGACGGCGGTGTCCTGGGCCGCCCCATCGAGCTCCTCACCCGCGACGACCAGAGCTCTCCCGACCAGTCCGTCCTGGCCTTCAACGACTTGCAGGCCCAGGAACCCGTCGCCTTCATCGGATCGGCGGTCTCCGACAGCGCCATGGCGACCCTGCCCGCCGTGGAGCGCAGCGGCGTCCCCTACCTGTCCCCCACCCCGGCCGACGAGCAGCTCGACCCCCTGCGCTCGGAGGTCTTCGTCGTCCCCGCCACCGCCTCGGCCTACGCCACACGCGCCCTGGAGTACTTCCAGGCCGAGGGCATGACCCGGGTCGCGGTCTCCTACTCCGCCACCGCCTACGCCATCGCCGGGTTCCTGGCCATGGACGAGCTCGCCGACGACCACGGGATCGAGCTGGTCTCCGTCACCGAGTACCAGCAGGACACCACCGACTTCGGCCACGTCTTCTCCTCCCTGGACGACGAGGATCCCGACGCCCTGCTGTTCTGGGGCACCGGCCCGCCCGGGGTGACCTTCGCCCAGCAGCACGACGCCATCGACAGCGAGGTCCCGCTCGTGGTCACCGGCGCCCAGGCCAGCCACCTGTGGCTGGACCCCGCCGGGGACGCGGCCGAGGGGGTCACCGTGCTCAGCTCCATCGGCGTGGTCGGCGACCACCTGCCCGAGAGCGAACAGAAGGACGTGATCACCGAAGCCGTCGACGCCTTCACCGAGGAGCACGACTACACGCCGCCGCAGTTCGCCCTGGACGGCTACAGCTCCGTCATGCTGCTGGTCGCCGCGATCGAGGAGGCGGGATCCACCGAGCACGCGGACATCCTCACCGCCCTGGAGGGACTCACCCTCGCCACACCCAACGGCACCTACACCTACTCCGACACCGACCACGCCGGGATCAGCACCGACGCCATCTCGGTCAACGCGGTCGAGGACGGCGAGATGGTACCGGTGCCCTGGGCCGTGGAGCAGCTCGACGCCGCCTACGGGGGCTGACGTGGCCCGACTCGACATCACCGGACTCAGCGTGTCCTTCGGCGGCGTCCACGCCGTGCGCGACGTGGACATGAGCGTGCCCAGCGGCCAGTCCCGGGGCGTCATCGGCCCCAACGGCGCGGGGAAGTCCACCTTGTTCAACCTGGTCAGCGGCCACCTGCGGCCGGACCGGGGCAGCCTGTCCCTGGACGGGTCGCCCCTGGACCGGCTGCCGCCGCACCGGCGCGCCCGCCGGGGCGTGGCCATCGTCTTCCAGGCCGCGCGCATCTTCCCCCGCATGACGGTCCTGGAGAACGTCATGGTCGGGGGCCATCTCGGGGCCGGGGCCGGGTTCGCCGCCGCGATCCTGCGCCTGCCCGCCCACCGGGCCGCCGAACGGCTCATCCGGGACCGGGCGGAGCAGGCCCTGGAGCGGGTGGGGCTGACCGCGCGGGGCGATGACCCCGCCGAGTCGCTGCCCCTGGGCCAGCAGCGCGCCATGCAGGTCGCCCGCGCACTGTGCGCCGACCCCGGGGTGCTCCTGCTGGACGAGCCCGCGTCCGGGCTGCGCGCACCCGAGAGGGAACGGCTGGCGCGCGTCATCGAGCAGCTGCGCGCCGACGGCCGCACGATCCTGCTCGTCGAGCACGACGTCGCCTTCGTCTCGCGCCTGTCCGACCGGGTGACCGTACTCGACCTGGGACGGGTCATCGCCGAGGGAACCCCCGAACAGGTCCGTGCCGATCCCCGGGTCATCTCCGCCTACATCGGCGGTTCACCGGAGAAGGGGGATGCGGCCTGATGCCCGTCCGTACCGTGAGGGGAGGGACACCGTGATCGCCGTGGAGGACCTGGTCGTACGGTATGGGACCGCGACCGCGCTGGACGGGGTTTCGCTCACCGTGCGCTCCGGCGAGATGGTGGCGCTGGTCGGGCCCAACGGAGCGGGCAAGTCGACCCTGGTCGACACGCTCTCGGGCCTGCTGCGCCCCGTCTCCGGCCGTGCCGCCGCCGAGGGCCGCCTGGCGCACGTCCCCGAGGGCAGACAGCTGTTCGGCGACCTGACCGTGGAGGACAACCTGCGCCTGGGCGCGTGGCGGGTGCGCGAGCGCGACCCCGCCCATGTGTACGGAGTACTGCCCGTCCTGGCCGACCTGCGGCGGCGCCGGGCGGGGACGCTGTCCGGCGGACAGCAGCAGATGGTCGCGTTCGGTCAGGCGCTCATGGCCCGGCCCGACGTGATCGCCGTGGACGAGCTGTCCCTGGGCTTGGCGCCCAAGGTCGTGGACGATCTGGTCCGGCACCTGGTCGGGCTCAACGCCGAGCACGGCACGGCGGTGCTGCTCATCGAGCAGAACGCCCGGTTGGCCTTCGAGGTGTGCTCGCGTGCCTACGTACTCGAGGCCGGACGGGTGGTCGCCGAGGGACCGTGCGCCGACCTGGCGTCGGGCTCGGAGGTGGCCCGCGCCTACCTGGGAGGCGGGGTGGAGGCGTCATGACGCTCTTCCTGTCCCAGCTGGTCAGCGGTGTGGCCATCGGATGCGGGTTCGCCCTGGTGGGCAGCGGCCTGGTCACCGTCTACCGGGTGACCGGCGTGGTCAACTTCGCCCAGGGCATGTTCGCCGTGGTCGGCGGGCTCTCGGCGGCGGCGTTCCTGGGCGCGGGCCTGTGGCACGGCGCCGCCGAGTTGCTGGCCGTGGCGGTGGCCGCCACCGTGGGCGGCCTGACCGGCGTGCTCGCGCTGGGCAAGCGCGGGACCACGCCGATGACCGCGCTCATCGTCACCCTGGCCGTGGGCTTCCTGGCCTACGCGGTGCTGGTGGCCGTGTTCGGCGACTCCCCGCGCTCCATGCCCGGACTGCCGGGGGTGGTCGAACCGTTCGGTGTGCCGGTACGGGTCCAGCACCTGCTGGTCATCGGGGTCACGGCTCTGGTGTTCACGCTGTTGTGGCTGTTCCTGTCCCACACCTACCTGGGCCGCGCGCTGACGGCGTGCGCGTCCAACCCCTACGCGGCGCGGGTGGTCGGCATCCCGGTGGCGGCCATGGCCCTGTTCGCGTTCGTCCTCGCGGGTGTGCTCGGCGGTATCGCCGGGGTGCTCATCACGCCGCTGCGGCCGGTCTCGTTCGACTCCGATGTGTCGCTGATCGTGCACGGCTTCGCCGCCGCCGTCCTCGGCGGGCTGACCAGACCCATGGTCGCCCTGGCCGGGGGCGTGGGGCTGGGCGTGGTCGAGGCGATGGTCGCCGGGTACGGCAACGCCGCCTACCAGACCCTGGTCGCGCTCGTCGTCATGGTCGGCGTGATGGTCTGGCACGCCGCCCGCAAACCCGCCCTGCACCAGGAGGTGGCGATATGACCGCGTCCACCGGCACCGCTCCCCCGACCGGGCAGACGGTGCCCGTGCGTCCCCGCCGCCGACGTGCGGGGACGTGGGCGGCCGCGGCGGTGGCCGCCGCCACCCTGCTGCTGCCGCCGCTGCTGGACGGGGGCGGGCTGGCCCTGTACGTCCAGGTCGCGCTGTCGGCGTGCGTGGTGGTGGGGATCTCCCTGCTGATGGGCTACGCCGGGCAGGTCTCCCTGGGCCAGGCCGTGTTCTTCGCCGTGGGCGGTTACACCGCCGCGCTGCTGGCCATGAACGGTGTGCCCGGGGTGGTGGGCCTGCTGGCCGCTCCGGTGGCGGCGGCCCTGTGCGCCCTGCTGCTGGGGCTGCCGCTGCTGCGGCTGCGCGGCCACCACCTGGCCTTCGCCACGATCGCCGTGCACCTGATCTTCCTGGTCGTGGTGGCGCAGTCGGACGCACTCGGCGGGAGCACGGGCCTACAGGGCGTGCCCCTGCTGTCCGCGGGCCCGCTGGAGGTGACCACGAACCTGGGCTATGCGTACGTGTCCTGGTGCGTGCTCGCCCTCGTGGTGGTCGTCGCCCGCAACACGGTGGACTCCCGTCCGGGGCGCGCCCTGCGGGCCCTGGCCACCAGCGAGACCGCCGCGGCCTCCTCCGGGATCCCCGTCGGCAGGTACAAGCTCACCGTGTTCGCGCTCTCGGCGGCGTTCGCGGGGGCGGCCGGAGGCGTGTACGCCTTCTATGTCGGGTTCCTGTCGCCAGGGATGTTCCCGGTGGCGATGTCGATCACCTACGTGGTAATGGCGGTGGTCGGCGGTCTGGGCTCGGTGTGGGGCGCGGTGGCCGGAACGGCCCTGGTGACGGTGGCCGTACACGTCCTGGGCCTGCTCGGGACGATGGGCGGCATGCCGGACTACGCGCCGAGCGTGTTCTCCTACGCGGTCTACGGTCTGCTGCTCATGGTGACCGTGCTGTTCCTGCCTCACGGGATCCTGCCCTCGATCGGATCCTGGTGGCGTCGCCGGACCGCCCGGTCCGGAGGCCGGACCGGCGCCGAGGCCGGAGGTGGAGCCGGTGACGTGTCCGGCCCCGGCTCCGGAGAGGGGCGAACCGCGTGAGACGCCCGTGCCCCGCCCCGGAGGGTTCCGGGGCGGGGCCTCCGACAGCGTGCCGGGAACGGTCAGGCCGGGATCACGTCGAGGACCTCCCCGGCTGCGGCGGTCGCCGAGTCCTGGTAGGCGGCGTGGAGCTCGTACACGAGCTCCTGGGCGGGAACCGCGGGCCAGTCCTCGGGCAGGTGTGCCAGAGGCAGGCGCGGGTCGGCCCTGACCAGCTGCATCCACTCCGATGTCAGCAGCAGGAGCCGCCCCAGGTCGTCGGCGGCCTCCGTCGGTCCGGGCCCTCCGTCCCAGCGCCGGAGGAAGGCACGGTAGTCCGCGGCGAGCCCGTCGATGTCGTAGGCCTCGTTGACGATCTGCGAGGCCTGTGTGGGCGGGCCGAGCCGGGCGTGGAAGACCCGGACGTACTCGGTCAGTCCCAGCTCCTCGACGAAGCCGCGCGTCTCCACGACCGAGGGCGCCACCCACAGGCCGTTGCGCAGCGGACCGAACCCCGCCCAGGCCAGGCGGGAGCGCAGGTCGTGCCGCTGGCGCTGCCAGGACTCGGGCAGGGAGAAGGACAGCAGGGTCCACAGGCCGTCCTCGTCGGTGTTGACCACGCCCGTCTCCCAGATTCGGCGCTCGCCGTCGGTGAGGACCTCGGTCAGGCGCGGGGTGAGGCCGAAGTAGACGCGTCTGCCGCTGCGCTGGCGGTCGAGCACGCCGCGCTGGGCCATCCGGCTCAGCGTCGAGCGCACGGCCTGTTCGGAGACCCCCACGCGGGCGAAGACGTCGATGAAGGACCCGGAGAAGACACGTATGTCCCGGCCCAGGACGAAACGCCCCAGGAAAGCCAGCATCAGCGGCTGCGGGCGCGGACGCGGACGCCCCGTGTCCCGCGCACCCCCCGGTGCCGCCTCCGTCAACGGATCGGCCATCTGTTCGGACATCCCCTCCCCCTTCTCGGCTCCAGCGTAGTGCGACTCCCACCGGACCCCGATTCATATTATGCAATTCATTGACTGCCGTTATACTTTCGCATAAGTTCAGGCCCCACGAGGTCGGCCCGTCTCATGACGGGCCCGGACGAATCCGTGAAACCCCCTGGTACGACGAGCGGAGAGACATGATGGACCTGACCGGCAAGTCGGTGGTGGTCACCGGAGCCGGGCGCGGCCTGGGCCGGGCCTACGCCCGTGAACTGGCCCGGCGCGGCGCCCTCGTCGTGGTCAACGACGCCGACGCGGACGCCGCCGCCGAGACCGCCGACCGGATCACCGGGGGCGGGGGGCGCGCGCTCGCCCACGCGGCCCCGGTCGGCGGCGCGGACGTGGCCCGGGACCTCGTCGACACGGCCGTCGAGCACTTCGGCCGCCTCGACGTCCTGGTCGCCAACGCGGGCGTGCTGCGCGACCGGGTGCTGTGGAAGATGGGCGACGAGGACTTCGACACCGTCGTCGACGTGCACCTGCGCGGAACCTTCACCTGCGCCCGGGCCGCCGTCACCCACATGCGCGAGCGCGGCGGGGGCGGGCGGCTGATCATGGTCGCCTCCCCAGCCGGGCAGCGCGGAAACTTCGGCCAGACCAACTACGCCGCGGCCAAGGCCGGGATCGCCGCCATGGTGCGCACCTGGTCGATGGAGTGCGCCCGGGCCGGGATCACCGCCAACGCGATCGTGCCGGTGGCCGCCACCGCGATGACCGCCACCATCCCCGCGTTCGCCGAGCACGTGGCCGCGGCGCGGGAGGGAGGCGGCCCCCTGCCCCCGTGGATGCGCCAGGCCGAGGGCTTCGGCATGCCCGAGGACGCGGCCGGGCTCGTGGCCTTCCTGGCCTCGGACGCCTCGGCGCACGTGACCGGCCAGTGCGTGGGCATCGGCGGCGACAAGCTGTCCTTGTGGTCGCACCCGCAGGAGGTCTCCGTGGCCTACCACGAGGGCGGATGGCGCGCGGAGGACATCCGGGACGCCTGGGACGGCACGGTGGGCCGCGCCGCGCAGAGCGTGGGCATCCCCGCCCCCGTCGACCCCGGGGCCGGCCACGGGCCGGAGGCGTCCCGGTGAGCGGCATCGACCTGGAACGGATCACCGCCATCGACGTGCACACCCACGCCGAGGTCTCCTCCTCGGGAGGGGACGCGATCGGCGAGGAGCTGCACGAGGCGTCGAGCGCCTACTTCAAGACCGAGGGCGAGCGCAGGCCCACACTGGACCAGATCGCCGCCCACTACCGCGAGCGCGACATGGCGTGCGTGGTCTTCCCCGTGGACACCGAGTCCACGACCGGACTGCCCGCCGTGCCCAACGAGGAGGTGGCCGAGGCCGCGGCCGCCCACCCCGACACCCTCCTCCCCTTCGCCAGCATCGACCCGGCCAAGGGCGCCCTGGGGGTGCGGGCGGTGCGCCGCCTGGTGGAGGAGTACGGGGTCAGGGGCTTCAAGTTCCACCCCAACCTCCAGGACTTCTTCCCCAACGACCGTGCCGTCTACCCGCTGTACGAGGCGATCCAGGACAGCGGCGCGATCGCCCTGTTCCACACCGGGCAGACCGGGATCGGCGCGGGAACCCCCGGAGGAGGCGGTATCCGGCTGAAGTACTCCAACCCGCTGCACGTGGACGACGTCGCCGCCGACTTCCCCGACCTGTCGATCATCCTGGCCCACCCCTCCTTCCCCTGGCAGGACGAGGCACTGTCGGTGGCGGTGCACAAGCCCCGCGTGTACATCGACCTGTCGGGCTGGTCGCCGAAGTACTTCCCGCCCAACCTGGTCCGCTACGCCAACTCCCTGCTCCAGGACAAGGTGCTGTTCGGCTCCGACTACCCGGTCCTCTCCCCCGACCGGTGGCTCGCCGCCTTCGACCGGCTCGACATCAAGCCGGAGGTCCGTCCCAAGATCCTCAAGGACAACGCGGCCCGCCTGCTCGGGCTGGCCGACGAGGAGTAGCCGCGATGCTCAACGAAGGAATCGGTTCCTGGACGGCCCGCCGGGCGCGCAGCTCCCCCGAGCGCGTCGCGGTGGTCCACGAGGGCCGCACCCTCACCTACGCCCAGTTGCACGAGCGCGTGCTGCGCCTGGCCTCGGCCCTGCGGGGGCTCGGTGTGCGCTCCGGTGACCGGGTCGCCTACCTGGGCGCCAACCACCCGGCCCTGCTGGAGACCCTGTTCGCGTGCGGGGCGCTGGGCGCCGTCCTCATCCCCCTGAACACCCGGCTGGCCGTGCCCGAGCTGGCCTACATCACCGAGGACTGCGGCCCCACCGTGCTGGTGCACGGAGAGGAGCACACCGGGGCCGCACGCGAGCTGGGCGGATCCGGGTCCGTGTCCGCCCTGGTCCCGGTGTCCGGTGAAGGCACCGGGTCCTACGAGGCACGGATCGCCGCGCGCGCGGCCGAGCCGCTGGACGAACCCGTCCGCCTGGATGACGTGTGCATGATCATGTACACCTCCGGCACCACCGGACGCCCCAAGGGGGCGATGCTCACCCATGCCAACATCACCTGGAACTGCGTCAACGTCCTCACCGACGTGGACCTGACCGCCGACGAGGTCACCCTGGTCAGCGCGCCGATGTTCCACACCGCCGCGCTGAACATGACATGCCTGCCCACCCTGCTCAAGGGCGGCCGGGTGGTGATCATGCCGCGGTTCGACCCGGAGCGCGCCCTCGACCTGATCTCCTCCGAACGCGTCACCTGGATGTTCGGCGTTCCGACGATGTTCAACGCCTTGGCGGCCTCGCCCCGCTGGGCCGGTGCCGACCTGTCGTCCCTGCGCATGTTGGAGGCGGGCGGCGCGCCCGTGCCGGAGTCGACCATCGCCACCTACCAGGCGCGGGGACTGACGTTCCTACAGGGCTACGGCATGACGGAGACCTCCCCGGGCGTGCTGTTCCTGGGCACCGCCGACTCGGTCCGCAAGGCCGGTTCGGCGGGGCGGCCCAGCTTCTTCACCGACGCCCGGGTGGTGGGGCCCGACCTGGCGCCGACCGCGCCGGGCGAGCCCGGGGAGATCGTGGTCCGCGGCCCCAACGTGATGCGCGGCTACTGGGGCCGGTCCGAGGACACCCGCACCGCGTACACCGCTGACGGGTGGTTCCGTACCGGGGACGTCGGCGTGGCCGACGAGGAGGGCTACGTCCGGATCGTGGACCGCCTCAAGGACATGTACGTCTCCGGAGGCGAGAACGTCTACCCGGCCGAGGTGGAGAACGCCCTGCACGAGCACCCCGCCGTCGCCGACTGCGCCGTGGTGGGCGTCCCCGACCAGACCTGGGGCGAGGTCGGCCATGCCGTGGTCGTACTCGGGGACGGCGGAAAGGCCACCGCGGCGGACCTGGCCGAGCACTGCCGCGGGCACCTGGCCCGATACAAGGCCCCGCGTTCCTTCGCCTTCGCCCGCGAACTGCCGCGCAACGCCTCCGGGAAGCTGCTCCGGCACCGGCTACGCGCCGAGGCCACCGCCAGCGGCCCCGACAACCCCTGACACCCAGCACCCTCTGCCCCGAACGGAGCATCTCCATGCCCATCACCGTCAACGGTCTCGACGAGCTACGGGCCGCCTCCGGCAAGGACCTCGGCCACAGTTCGTGGATCGAGGTCACCCAGGAGAGCGTGAACACCTTCGCCGACGCCACCGGCGACCACCAGTGGATCCACGTCGACCCCGAGCGCGCCAAGGACGGCCCCTTCGGCGGGCCCGTCGCGCACGGCTACCTGACCCTGTCCCTGCTCATCCCGATGATCAGCGAGGTCCTCGTCATCGAGGGGATCTCCGCTTCGGTGAACTACGGGCTGAACAAGGTGCGCTTCCCCTCCCCCGTCAGGGTCGGTGCCCGCGTCCGCCTGGCCGCCACCCTGGCGGAGACCGTCCCCGTCAGGGGCGGGGTACAGATCCTGGTGGACGGCGTGATCGAGGTCGAGGGGTCGGACCGGCCCGCATGCGTCGCCCAGGCCGTCTACCGGCACCTGGCCTGACCGCACACGGCCGGGACGTGGACCGGGGCTTCGCCCGCCGGAGCCCTCCGGAGACGCGGAACGGGACCGCGACACACCCGTACCGCAGCCCCCAAGGATTCCTCAACAAGCAAGTATCTTGGAAACCGTGCTTTATGGCCTCGGCGAACGAAGTGACACGCCCGGCCCGCAGCGGTGGCCGGGGCACCGTGCCGCCGGGAGCACCACGTGAGGAGGGCTCGGGCCGGGAAGCTGCTGGGGGCCGCCGGCGCCGCCCTGGCCCTGCTGCTCGTGCTCGCGGTCGCCGGCTTCGTCACCTGGGCGCGCACCCCGCACAGGGCTGAGTCGCGGGCCTACCAGGAGGCGGTACGGACCTTCGCGGTGGACGTGGTCAGAACCGACGACGTGGTCGTGGTCGAGCCCGCCGACGCGCGGCCTGGCACCGGGATCGTGTTCTATCCGGGCGCGCGGGTGTCCCCCGACGCCTACGTCGCGCCGTGGGCGCCGATCGCGGCCGAAAGCGCGGTACGGGTCGTCATCCCCACGATGCCGCTGAACCTCGCGGTGCTGGACGCCGACCGCGCGACCGCGGCCATCGCCGACCACGGAGCCGGTATCGGGAAGTGGTACGTGGGCGGCCACTCGCCGGGCGGCACGATGGCCGCCTCCTACGCCGGCGGGGACGGCGGAGCACCGGTCCGCGGGCTGGTCCTGTGGGGCTCCTACGCCACGGGCGGCGCGGACCTGGCCGGACGCGACGACCTGAGGGTCGTCTCGGTCTCGGGCGGCCGCGACGGTCTCGCCGACCCGGCCACGATCGAGGAGAACCGGGAGCATCTGCCGCCCAGCGCCCTCATGCACCAGGTCCAGGGGAGGAACCACGCCCAGTTCGGCGCCCACGGCGACCAGGTGGGCGACGGCGCCGCCCGTATCAGCGACGCCGAGGCCCGCCGGGAGCTGGCCGAGTTGATGGCGGGCTTCCTCCCCCGGCCCTGACCCCGGGCGGCCCGGTACGGCACGCTACAGCAGGCCCAGGACCGGCCCCGCCGCGACCCCCAGCCCCAGGGAGGCGACGGCGGCGGTGACGGCCACGCCCGTGCTCCACCGGCCCGGGGATCCGGACCGGCCCTCCTCCCCCGCCGGCCCCCCGGAGGAGCGGAAGAGGGGCAGGATCCAGCGCAGGTAGTAGAAGAGGCTGGCGACGGTGTTGGCGGCGGCCAGCACCATGAGCCAGCCCAGCCCCGCCTCCAGCGCCGCGGTGAAGAGGACGAGCTTGCCGACGAACACCGCCGTGGGCGGGGTGCCCACGAGGCCGAGCAGGCACACGACCAGGCTCAGCGCGAGCCAGGGGTGGCCGCGGAAGAGACCCGCGTGGTCCTCCAGGGTCCGGGTCCGAAGGGCGCACACGACCGCGAACGCCCCGAGGTTGGCCGCCAGATAGGCGCCGAGGTAGAACAGCAGGCCCGGCTGGACCAGCTCCGCTCGGCCCCCCACCGCGGCCACGGCCATCAGCAGGTAGCCGACCTGGCTGATGGCGGAGTAGGCCAACAGGCGCCGCGCGTTCGTCTGGAAGAAGGCGCCCAGGTTGCCCAGGGTCATCGACGCCGCGGCCAGGATCGCGGCCAGCAGTGTCCAGTCCAGCGCGGTCCCGGCCAGCACCTGGTCACCCAGCCGGTACAGGGCCGCCAGCGCGCCGATCTTGGGCACGGTGGTGACGAAGGCGGCGACGGGCGCCGACGTGCCCTCGGTGACGTCGGGCACCCAGAAGTGGACGGGCACTCCCCCGGCCTTGAACAGCAGCCCCGCCAGCACCGCGACGACACCGGCGGCCACGAGGACGGCCGGCGCCCCGGTGAGGGCGGCGGCCAGGCCCGCGTAACCGGTGGTCGCGCCCGCACCGAGCAGCAGGGTGACTCCGGTCAGCAACAGGATTCCCGCCAGGGCGCCCAGAAGGTAGAACTTCAGCGCGGCCTCGGTCCCCGCACCGTCCTTGGCGAAGCCGACCAGCGCGTAGAGGGGGATGCTCGCCAGGAGGTAGGCCACGGAGAGCACCAGCAGGTCGTCAGCGCCCGCCAGCACCACCGTGCCCAGGGCCCCGAGCAGCAACAGGACGTAGAACTCCGACTCGCGGGGGTGGTCGGCGAAGGCCTCGGCGGCGAGCAGGACCGTGGCCAGGACTCCCACGAGCACCATGGCGCGTACCGCGTGCGTGACTGTGTCCACGGTGTAGCCGCCGGATTCCGCCGTGGTCCCGGTCGCCGCCGCCGCGACCGTGGCGGCCAGCGCGACCAGCAGCGCCGCGACCACGCACAGGCGGACGCGCCCCTGTCGGCGCCGGGGCGTCCAGCTCCCGAACAGGAGCGCGCCCACCGAGGTGAGCGCGAGGACCAGCTCGGGCAGTAGGGCGGCCGGGTCCACTCCCTCCATCCCGCTCACCCCGCCACCAGGGCGGCCAGTGCCCGGGCCGCCGGTTCGATGCGGTCGAGCAGGAACCGGGGCAGGAGGCCGATGAGGACGGCCAGGGCCAGGAGCGGCGCGATCGCGGCGGTCTCCCGCATGGACAGGTCGCCGACGCGGGCCGTGCACGGCCCCGGGCCTCCCAGGAACAGCCGTTGCAGCGCGCGCAGGAACAGGGCCGCGGTGAGGAGGATTCCCAGCAGCGCCAGCGCCGTGGGCACCGGAACCGGTCCGAGGCTGCCCGCGAAGATCTGGAACTCGGCGATGAACCCCGACAGGCCCGGCAGTCCCAGGGAACCGAAGGAGGCCACGGCCGCGAGGGCGGCGAAGCGCGGGGCCCTCTCGGCCAGGCCGCCGTAGGAGCCCATGTCGTAGGTGCCCGCGCGCTCGTGCAGCACACCGGCCGACAGGAACAGTGCGCCCGTGAGCAGGCCGTGGCTGACCATCTGCGTGACCCCGCCGGTGATCGCCAGCGACGCCGCGTCCGACTGCGCGTCCGTGGCCAGGCCGGCGGCGCCCAGCCCCAGGATGATGTAGCCCATGTGGTTGACGGACGTGTAGGCGATCATGCGTTTGAAGTCGGTCTGGGCGAGTGCCACGAGCGCGCCGTACAGGACGGAGACCACCCCGATGACCACGGCCACCATCGCGTACTCGCCCCAGGCGCCCGGGAGGATCGGTATCGCGATGCGCACGAACCCGTAGGTGCCCATCTTCAGCAGGACCCCGGCCAGGATCGCCGAGCCGACGGCGGGCGCGTCGGTGTGCGCCGGGGGCAGCCAGGTGTGGAAGGGAACGGTGGGTGTCTTGACGGCCAGCCCCGCACCGATGGCCAGCAGCACCAGTGCGCCCGCCGGGCCCCTCCCCTCCAGAGGGGTCTGGTCCGCCAGCGCCACCATGTCGAAGGTGTGGGGGTCGGAGGCCACGTACAGGCCGATGAAGCCCAGCAGCAGTGCCAGCGACCCCAGGAAGGTGTAGAGGAAGAACTGCAACGCCGCCCGGGCCGGCTGTCCGTGCCCCCAGCCCGCGATGACGAAGTACATCCCCACGATGGACAGGTCGAAGAAGACGAAGAACAGCAACAGGTCCAGGGCGCTGAACAGCCCCAGCGAGACCGTCTGTAGGAACAGGAAGAGGACGGCGTGGGCGCGGGCGCGCCGACGCTGGCGCAGTGAGTAGACCGCACACGCCAGGAAGAGCACCGCCGTCATGGCCAGCAGCGGCAGGGAGAGCCCGTCGACACCGACGTGGTAGGACGCGCCGACACTGGGGATCCAGAGCACCCGCTCCTCGTAGGCGAGGCCGCCGGCCCCGGCCGCCGGAGAGGACATGGCGGACGGATGGTACGCCCACAGGCCGATGACGAGTACCAGGTCCAGCGCCGCCACCGCGACCCAGGCCCGGGCCACCGCCCCGTCGCCCGGACGTGGGAGGGCCAGCAGTACCAGGCCCGCGAGCAGGGGCAGGAACACGACGACGGAGAGCACGCCTCACCTCATCAGGACGACGACGGCGGCCAGGACGACGAGCGCGATGACGGCCTGGACGTAGTACTGGTGCAACAGCCCGGTCTGGGGGCGCAGAGCCCACGCGGCCATGGCCCGCGCGCCGGACGCGACCGCGCGCACCGTCCCGTCGGCCCCTGTCTCGCCCCGGAGCCGGACCAGGTCGGCGGCGCGTGTCCCCCAGCCCGCGCAGGAGCGCACTCCCCGGGCCAGCGCACGGTCGTCGAAGGCGGCCAGGCGGCCGGCAAGGTCCCCGGTCACCTGGGCGGCGGCCCTCGCCCCGCCCGCGACCACACGGTCGTCGGCGAGGGCCAGGGCCCGGGCGAGCGCCGTCACGGGCCTGACCACCAGGGCGTGTGCCGCCCTCTCCAGACCGAGCCAGCCGCCCATCCACCGCTGACCGGGCACGGCGGCCACACGTTCGCGGGCGGTCGCCCATCCGGTGGCGGCGAGCACCATGACGGCCAGCAGGCCCGACACCGCCATCGCCCATCCCGGGGGTCCCGGTTCGCCCGCCGCGCCCAGCAGCGCACGCCACCACCGCGCCGCCGCGGGAAACACCAGGGTTCCGAGCCCGACCGTGGCGGCGGCCAGCGCGGCCAGCGGCAGCACCCCTGCCGGGGACGGCCGGCCAGGTCCGCGCCGGTACGCGCCGCCCTCCCCCGCCGGTATCGGGGACCAGACCACGGCCAGGGCCCGGGCGGCGTAGGCAGCGCTCACAGCCGACGCTGCCAGACCCGTCGCGTACAGGGCGGGACCGAGGTGCAGCGCCGCGGCGAGCACTTCGTCCTTGGCCGTCCACAGCGGCAGCGGGGGCAGCCCGGCGACGGCCAGGGCCCCGACCGAGAAAGCCGCCCCGACCAGGGGGCGCCGGCGTGCGGCTCCGCGCAGACCGCGCAACCCCTGTGTGCCCAGGACGGCCAACCAGGCCCCCGCGCACAGGAACAACAGGCTCTTGGCCGCGGCGTGCGCGGCGAACTGCATGATCCCGCCGCTCACACTGCCCGCGCCCGCGGCCAGGACGACGAAGCCCAGCTGTGAGCAGGTCGAGGCGGCCAACAGCTGCTTGAGGTCGCTCTGGTGGAAGGCCACCGCGCCCAACAACAGCGCGGTGGCCGCTCCGGTCCAGGCCAGCGCCGGCCCCGCCCACACCGTGCTCGTCAGCGCGGGCTCGATCCGCACCAGTAGATAACCCCCCGCCGCGACCATCGTGGCCGAGTGCAGAAGGGCCGAGACCGGGGTGGGACCGGCCATCGCGTGCGAGAGCCAGAAGCTGAACGGCAGCTGCGCGGACTTCCCCAGCGCGGCGATGACCAGCCCGGCCACGGCCGCGTCCCGCCATCCGCCGTCCAGTGCGGTCAGGTCGGAGAGCCGGAGCGGGCCGGACCCCCCGGCCAGGGCCGCACCGGCGGCCAGGTACAGGCCCAGGTCCCCGGTCCGCGTGGTGACGAAGGCCAGCGTCGCCGAGCGGACGCGGTGGACGTCGCCCCACCAGTAGCCGATGAGGGCGTAGGAGAGGGCGCCCATGACCTCCCACGCCGCGAGCAGCACGAACAGGTTGGTGGCGGTCACGGTCGTGAGCATCGCCGCCGTGAAGAGCAACATGAGGCCGAAGAAGCGGCCGCGTGCCTGGTCGGCCCCCATCTCGGCTGAGGCGAAGAGTACGACCGCCAGGGCGACGGCGGACACGGTCAGCACCGCGACCGCCGACAGGCCGTCCACGGCCAGGCCCGCGGGGATACCCGCGAGCATCGGCACGAGCGTGCTCGGGCGAAGCACCGCCGCGATACCGGCCGCAGCCAGCACCAGGCCGGCGGCGGCGACGGCGCAGGGCGCGGCGACCGGGTCGGCGCGCCTGCCCGCCACCAGCAGGACCGCGCCCGCCGCCGCGGGCAGGCCCACCAGCGCCCACAGGACCGCCGTCACCCCTGGTCTCCCAGGTCGGCGGCCGAGTCGACCATGTCGACGCCGCGCGCACGGAAGATGGCGGTGGTGACGGCGAAGCCCATCGCCATCTCCACGGCCATCGCGGTGATCGCGACCAGGACCAGGACCTGCCCGTCGGGTCGTTCGGGCGAGGTGTGGAACCACAGGGACGACGCGGCGACGATGACGGCGTTGATCATCAGTTCCAGGCCCATCATGACCATGACGACGGACTGCTGGCTGAGCGCGCCGAAGAGCCCCACCGCGAACAGGGCGGCCGCCAGGAGAAGGTACGCCTCCAGGATCATCGGCCGAGCCCGCCGCCGACCGGGTCGTCGGGACGCTCGCGCCGCAGGCCGTCACCGTAGCGGTCGTAGCGGCCCCGGTGGGTGGTGAGCACGGTGGCGGCCACCATGGTCGCGAACAGCACCAGGCCCACGAGCATCATGACGAGCATGTGCTCTCCCATGACCGCCCCGCCCAGCGCGAGTGCGGGGTCGGCGGGTGGATCGCCCGCCCGCTCGGGCCAGGGCACGAGCACGGCGCCCGCGGCCAGCAGCAGGAACACCCCGGCGGACACGGCCAGGGAGCCGGCCTTGTTGTGCACCATGGTCATCGGCATCAGCCCGGCCGGATTCATCATGTACATGATCATGAAGACGGCCATGACCATCATCTCCATGATCATCATGAGGATGATCAGCACGCCCAGGTAGGACAGCCCCAGGAGCAGGACCGCCACAGCGGTGAACAGAAAGGACGCCAACAGCGCGAAGGTCGCCCGGGCCATGGAGTCCACCACGAACACCGCGGCTCCGGAGGCGACCGCGCACACGGCGCAGACCGCGAACACCACCGTCTCGGACATTTCCCTCCTCCTAACGCATCAGCACGAACACGGCGACCCCGAGTGCTTGCAGAAGGGCCACCGGGATGAGGACCACCCAGCCCACCTCGGCGAACCGGTCCATCCGCACCACGGGCAGCCGGTGCCCCGACCAGACCAGGAGCGCCACGACCCCGGCCGTCTTGACCAGCGTCCACGCCCAGTCGGGCAGGAGCGGTCCCGCGCCGCCGCCCAGGAAGAGCGGTACCGCCATCGCGGCCACGACGGCGAGGAACACGTACCGCCCGGCGCGAAGGACCAGGAGGTCCACCCCGGACAGCTCCGCGGCGGCTCCCCCGGCCAGGTCCCGGCCCACGGGTGCTCCGAAGGGGCCCCAGAAGGCCATGGCCAGCGCCGAGAGCAGGTAGACCGCGAAGGCCGCGGGCATCAGCACGGCGAACCAGACCTGCTCCTGTGCGGCCACGATGTCGCTCACGCGCAGCGATCCCGCGCCCAGGGCGGCGGCGGTCAGGGCGAACATGTGCGGCAGCTCGTAGGAGAGCCCCTGGATGAGGAACCGGTAACCCCCGACCAGGCCCCAGACCGAGTCGGCCCCCCAGCCCAGCATCCACAGCGCGGCCCAGATCACCACCTCCATGGCGTTGAACCACACGACGCCGACGGACAGGTCGCTGACCGCGACCGGGCCTAGAGGGATGACCAGCGCCGCCAACACGGCGGCCACCGGGACCAGCGCGCCTCCCAACCGCCACAGCAGCGTGTCCGCGCCGGGGATCGTCCTGCGCCGCTGCACCAGCAGGCGGGCCGACTCCCTCGCCGGAGCGGCCAGTCCCGTCCCCGGGGAGGTCCCCGCGGCCCGCGCTCGGAGGGCGGCCGCACCGGCGGCGGCACCGTAGCCGAAGGCGAACAGCAGCACGGGCACGATCAGGACGGTCCACAGCGGCGCGGCCCCGTTCATGCGTCCCGCTCCGGAGCGTGGACACCGACGGCCTCGGTGTCGAGGGCCAGGGAGGCCACGGTGAGCCGTGCCGCCGCCAGCTCCTGTCCGACGACGAGTTCGGGCACCAGGTCCAGTGCAGCCCCGGCGGTGTCGGGGCCGGTGGGAGCCGGTGCGGTGACGGCCGTGTGGGGCCGAACCGCCTTCTCGGCGTGTTCCAGCCAGCGCGACCAGCGGTCGGTGGCGTCGCCGCGCAGCCCCTCGGGGACGCGGCCGCCGACTTCTCCGAGACCATCGGTGGCCCAGCGCAGCATGCGTGAACGACGCACCGCGCGCAGCCAGCGGCGCAGTTCCGCCCCGGCTCGCGGATCGGGTTCGGGTTCCAGCAGCGCGTCGCGCAGCCGACGTCCGGTCAGGGCGGCCGCGGGCCATCCGGCGACGGACAGCAGGCACTGCGCCGCGTCCAGGGCGGCCGCCGCCGTGGTCCGCCGGTTCCGGTCGGCGTCCTCGTCCGGGGCGTCCCAGAAGGAGGAGCCCTCCCGCGCACCGAAGAGGCGGGCCCGTGCCTCCTGTACCACGTCCCCCTGGAGCACCACCCGCAGGGACAGCCCGGCGGGCCAGTCGGGCAGGGCCGGGCCGAGGGCGAGGTGCAGCCGGTCGAGGGTCAGGCCGTCGCGGTCCTCCCCCTGCTCAGCCATGGGCAGGCCGCCGGGCATGTCCTCATCGCCGCCGGCCTCGGCCCGTTCACGTGCGGCCCGATCGCGCTCCTCGGCGTCGCGGCGCTGGGCGGCGACGTCGAGCAGGTCGGCGCGGGCGCGTTCCAGAGCCTCGACCGCGCGCTCCGGGGAGGGGACACGCGCACACGCACGCGGGCCGGGCATCTGTCCCCGGACCCGGTCCAGCATCCCGTCGAGCTCGGGCACCACGGGGCCGCACACCACCAGGAGGTCGGCCTCAGCCGGGGCCGGCGCCCGGCGCCAGCCGCGCTCGCGCATGGCCCTCTCCACCGCCAGCCGCGCTCCGGTGCCGCCGATCGCCGTGACGACGAAGGCGCACGGCACCGTGCGGCGCAGCAGCCATCCGGTCACGTCCACCGAAGCGCCCCCTCCCGCCACGCGTAGACGACGGCCGCGACCAGGACGGCGAGGAAGGCGAACATCTCCACGACGGCGGGCGCCCCCTTGTCCGCCACGACGAGCACCCAGGGGTACATGAAGACCATCTCCATGTCGAAGGCCAGGAAGAGCAGTGTCACCGTGTACCAGCGCACGTGGTAGCGGGAGACCGCGTGCTCGGACACCGCCGCGCCCGAAAGGAACGGCTCACAGGCCACGGGAGGGTTCCGAAGGCGTACCGCCGCCGAGAGCGCGTAGAGCCCCAGGACCAGGGCGGCCGCGACCCCGGCGAGGACGAGCGCCGGTCCGAACGAGTCCATGTGCTCCCCTCCCCGCCGCGGGCGTGCCTCCCCCTCCTCAGCGGCGGTCCGTCAAGGACACGGCCCACAGCCCGGCCATCAGGCTAGGAGAAAGCAGGGGGCGAACCCGGGAGGGAAACGCGCGGAGGCGTGAATCCGCGCCGGAAGAGGGGTCAGTCGAGGACCTCGTGCCCGTACTCGCGGGCGACCTCCGCCACGGCGGGTTCGCCGAACCGGTCCACCATGGACCCGAACAGCGCGGCCTTGTCCGGCCCGAACCTGCTCACCTTCCGCGTGTAGGCCCCCGCGGTCAGGAACACCGGCGGGTTCGCCTTGCTGTGGAACTTGTCCGCGTACATCACGACCTCTTCCTCCAGTGTTCCGGGAAGGTAGTCGCCGACCGGGATCGGCAGGCTCTGCATGTGCACGTCGTCCCTGGTGATGCCCACCCCCGTGTGGCACGAGCAGAACCGGCACAGTGTCTCGGGGTACCCCTCCCCCGCCAGCAGTTCGTACCCGAGCACCCCGTGGCGCACGTACCGCGCGTAGTCGAGCCTTCCCGAGCCGTCGAAGAGGCGGTACACCCCGATGTCATGCAGCAGGCAACCCGCCCGCACCAGGTCCAGGTCCAGGGGGAGGGGGTTGGCGCGGGCGATGCGCTCGGCCAGCTCGCACACGATCCGACAGTGCGTGTACACGAGGTCGAAGGCCTCGCGGTCGGGCGCGTGCTCCAGGTGCAGGGAGCGGATCTCCCCGTCGGTCGGAATCTGCATACGGGGACTCTACGCAAGGTCCCGGCGCGGGCCGGCCCCAGGCCCGGCGCCGACGACGCCCGCGCGGACCCCGGACGCAACGGCGGGTCGCCGCGGCGGGGGCCTTCCCGGGGCGGGCGGCGGAGGTGTTCCGGGACATCTCAGGGAACTACCTGATGCCGGGGCGGAGACGTTCCTGGGATGCTGGCGGCGTGAACCCTCCGAGCGCGGCGACGGCCGTGGAAGAGCGCAGGCCCCACCTCCTCCTGCGGGTCGCCCTCGTCATGGCGGCGACCCTCCTGGTCTGGCAGACGATGGGGTGGATCAACGACCGCCTCCCCGAAGGGCCTCAGGCCGGGCTGCGGCACTGGGTGAACGCCCTGACCGTATTCGCCCTGGCCGTGCCCATGGTGTGGCTGGCCCGCCGCTACCTGGACCGGCGCCCCTGGGAGGGGCTCCTCCGGAGCGGACCGCGCCGGGGATGGGCGCCGTTCCTGGTGGGCGCGGTCTCCTGGCTGGTCCCGGGCCTGCTGGGACTGGCCGTGGTCGTGGCGCCGGGGTGGGTGGAGATCGTCCCGAACCGGTCCCCGGTCGAGACCGCCGCCACCATGGCGGCCCTGGTGGTCCTGGTGCTGTTGTTCGAGGCCATCCCCGAGGAACTGATCTTCCGCGGCTACCTGCAACGCAACCTCGGCGCCGCCATGCCGGGCTGGCTCGCGGTGTCGGCCCAGGCCGTGCTGTTCACCGCGTTCGGCCTGGCGCTGTGGGTCCCCGAATCCGGGTGGGGCGCGGTGTCCGAGCGGCTTCCGCTGTTCCTCGGTATGGGCGTGGTCCTGGGGTGCGTCCGCCTGGTCACACAGAGCGTGTGGGCCTGCGTGGGCTTCCACCTGGCCTTCCAGACCGCGGCGCAGACCCTGTTGAACGGTCACCTGTTCACCGTCGGAGGCGACCAGGAACTCCTGATGCCGGCGGTCTTCCTCAGCCCCTTCGTCTTCGGCGTCCTGGTGACGGCGCTGCTCACCCGGGAGCAGGGAAGCTGGAGTGGACGCGTCCCCGACCCGGCGCGGTGACCGTGCCGGGCCGGGGACCCTCCTCCCCCGCGCGGACGCCGGGCGTCAGTAGGACGAGATGTGCACGTGGTCGTAGTGGTTCTCCGTGACGCTGCCCCGGTTGTTCATCGCCACCCACTGGCGGTTGGTCGAGTGCCAGATCCGCTGTTCCCAGATGATGTACTTGACACCGAGCCGGTCCACGTTGTCGATCGCGTACTGGGCCATCGCGTTCCCCGCCGCGCGGTTCTCCGCGTTCGGATGCGTGCCGATCACCGACACCATGAAGTCGCAGGCCTGACCCGTACCGTGGTCGTCGTTGCTGCTGCGCGCGCAGCCCACCTCGTAGGGGGAGCCGACGTTGAGGATGACCTCGTCACGGATCGCGGCCATGCGCGGCGTCGCACCGTCGAAGCCCCACCCCTTGACGCTCTCGGGGACGGTGCCGCCGGCGCTTTCGTTCGACGGCGCCTCGGGCTCCTCCGGTTCCTCGGGGACCTGTTCGGCCTCGTAGCGCTCGATGGCCTCCTCGACCTCATCGCGCTCCTCCTCCAGGGTGTCGAGCAGCTCCTCGGCCTCGGAGAGCTCCTCCGCGGACTCCTCCACGAGTGCTTCCTTGTCCTCCTGGAGCTGGACGAGCTCGGAGATCTGGCCGGCCTGCTGGCGTCCCAGCTGTTCCGCGATGGCGGTGTCCTGGGACAGGTTCTCGGGGGAGGTGCTGAAGAACACCTCCAGCGCGGGGTCCAGGCCGGAGCTCTTGTACTGGCTGGCGGCGATCTGGACGACGTTGGAGCGGGAGCCCTCCAGTTCCTCCTCGACCTCTTCCAGTTCCTCCCGGGCCTGTTCGGCGCGTTCCTCGATCTCGGTGAACTGGAGGAGTTCGCCCTCGTAGGTCTCCTCCAGTTCTTCGGCCCTCTCGTTGAGCTCGTCGATGTCGACGTCGTCGGGGTCGGCATGGGCGGCCGACGGCGCGACGAGGACGGCGGCCAGTGCCAGCGCGAGGATCCTCGCGCCTGAGCGCACGCCTCGACGGGACGGGGCATCGGCGGGAGAGGGGGCGAAGGTCCGGTTCATGCGAGCTCCATGGGTCGTACCGCGAACGAGCCCGACAGGCGAGGGGCGAGAGGTTGGCGAGTCGGGGCGGAGGGAGCCCGGCGCCGGGGTGCCCATCGCACGGCACCAAAGGGAAGGTGCCCACGGGTCGGCGGGTGCTCAGGAGACAATACGAGATCAAGCCGTCATATACCTAATACCGGTCTTGTTACATGAACCTGTAGGCCCTCCTGAGGGGCCCGGGCGAGCCCGTGGCACTCGACACGGTGCCGCCCCCGGTCCACGGCGGCGTGGGAGAATACTCCGTCGGAGCAGAAGCGCCGCCGCCCCGAATCCTCCCTCTGGCATGGAAAGGACGCACGTCTTGCCCCAGGACCAGGAGCCCGCCGCTCCGGACAGCCCCCGCCCCGACCTTCAGTCGGACTGCTCGAACTGCTTCGGCCTGTGCTGCGTCGCCCTCCCCTTCACCTCGTCCGCGGACTTCGCGGTCGACAAGAAGGCCGGAGAGCCCTGTGGGCACCTGCGGGAGGACTTCCGCTGCGGCATCCACTCACAGCTCCGCGAACGGGGCTTCCCGGGATGTACCGTCTTCGAATGCTTCGGCGCTGGCCAGAAGGTCTCCCAGGTGACCTTCTCGGGCAGGAGCTGGCGGCAGGCCCCCGACACCGCCGACGGGATGTTCGAGGTGTTCCCGGTCATGCGGCAGCTCCACGAACTGCTCTGGTACCTGGACGAGGCCCTGCGGATGCCCGGGGCGCGCCCCGTCCACGCAGACCTTCGGCGCGCGCTGAACGGCATCGAACAGCTCACCCTCGGTAGCGCCGAGGCACTCGTGGACGTGGACGTGGCGGAGCTGCGCGGCGACGTGAACCCTCTGCTGCAACAGGCCAGCGAGCTGGTCCGGAGCAAGGCCGCCGGCCGCAGGAGGAACCACCGGGGCGCCGATCTCATGGGCGCACGGCTCCGAGGGGCCGGTCTGCGCGGGGCGAACCTGCGTGGGGCCCTCCTCATCGCGGCCGACCTGAGGGGCGCCGACCTGAGAACAGCCGACCTGACCGGGGCGGACCTGCGCGACACCGACATCCGCGGAGCCGACCTGTCCGACAGCCTCTTCCTCACCCAGCTCCAGCTCAACGCGGCCCGGGGGGACGCCGCGACCAGGGTGCCGCCCGCCCTCACCCGCCCCTCGCACTGGTAGGCCCGTACCTCGGGGTCAGTGCGGCGTCGGTCCGTCCTGAGCTCGGCGGACGGACACCACCGCGGCGGCCGCCGGTACGAGCGCGGCGGCCGCCGCGGTGACCCATGTCGCCGCGGTCGCCAGCGAAGCCGCGAGCGTGCCCAGTCCGATGGCGATCGCCGGGCACCCGGCGCCCAGGTAGAAGGCGAGGCAGAGCGCGCTCGTGAGGGCACCGCGCCGGCCTTCGGGCGCGGCCTCCTCCACGGCGGCCGCCGCGCCGCCGTAGGCCAGCCCGTGGCCGGCGCCGGCCACGACCGCCGCGAGCAGGGTGAGCGCCGTCGAAGCGCCCATGGACAGCGCGAGGAGGACGAGGCTGGCGAAAACGGCGGTGAGCCCGGTGAGCTGGGCGTCCCGTGGACCCAGCACGGGCACGAGCCGCTGGGTGAGAACGGAGCAGACCAGGACGGTACCGAGCACACCCCCTATGACGACCTCGCCGAAGGCCGACCAGTACTCGGGGGTGTCCTCGACGACGAGCCCGGTCACGCACACCGATGAGATGGCGGTGAACAGTGCGGTGAGGAAGGGGGCGGCCCCGTCGGAATCGGTGGCCATCGGCAGGGACAGCGCGACCGTGCCCAGCGTGATCACGGAGGCGAAGGCCCCGCGGTCAGCTGGGGCGGACTGGTCCAGTGGCTCAGCTGACGCAGTCGGCGGAACGGTGACGGGGTCAAGCACCGCGTCAGGCTCCTCAGCCGGGAAGGAGGCCGCGCGGAGGGTCCCGCGATCACGTGTCCTCCCTTCTGTCGGAACGCGGCCAGCGCCGTCGCCGCTGTGGGGGACCCGGGAGCGGAACCACTCCCGCGCGGCGGCGGGCGCACCGGTGTCGTTGACGGCGGCACGAACAGGTGTTCCCGGTACGGCAGCCGGTGGGTCCCGCCCGCTCCGAGCGCGGAACCCGGACAGGTACGCGGCCGACCACGTGTCATAGCCGAGGGGCCTCCCTTCCGAAGACCCACTTTCACCGGTCAGAACAGTACTTCGCGGCCTGTCCGCGCTAAAAGGGTGCTAATTCCCCCTCGTGCTCGCCATCCCTCCGGCGGCCTGCCTGATGGCCGCCCCACCGGCCCCGAGGGGTTCTGACGCCCGCCGCTGGTTGGCGGGCCGGGCTGCGCGGTGTCCGCGGAGCGGGTCACGAACCGTCTTCGGGCCGCCGGGGCAGCGGTCGGAGCGCCGTCGCGGTCGCGCGGATCGTCGACAGCGCGGACGCGATCACCGGATGGTCGCGGTGTCCCAGCCGTGTCGCGGCCAGGATGCGCCGGGTGGGAGCGGGCTCGTCGCTCAGCGGAATGCGCACCACCGGCCAGTGGTGGAGTCGGGCGAGCCGGGGCACGAGGATGATGCCGAAACCGTGAGTCACCAGGGCCATGCCGGTATCCCGCTCGTCGGCGTAGTGGGCGATGTTCGGGGTGAAGCCCGCGGTCAACATGGTGCTCATCCAGATCGGGGGCTTCGGGATCATGGCCCTGGCCACCGTGCTGTCGCTGATGGTGGGCCGCAGCCTCAGCCTGCGCCTGACCGTACGCACCCGGGCGGAGGCCAAGAGCCTCACCCTGGGCGACGTGCGCATGCTCGTCAGCGGCAAGCTCCTGAGCGGGTTCTTCCAGACGGTGACCACCCGCACCGCCGGGTTCAACACACTGGACTTCGGGGCGATGAACTCCCAGACCCTGCTGGCCACGGACGTCCTGATGTTCATCGGTGGCGGCAGTGCGGGCACGGCCAACGGTGTCAAGGTCACCACGTTCGCGCTGTTGGCCTTCGTCATCTACGCCAACGCGCGCGGCGAACAGACGGTGCACGTGGCCCACCGGCGCCTGGCGGCCAGTGTGATCAGCCAGGCGCTCACCGTGGTGCTGCTGGCGGTCGGGCTCGTGGTCGCCTACACGCTCGCGCTGCTCACCATCACGCCCTTCTCCCTGGACCAGGTGCTGTTCGAGGCGGTGTCGGCGTTCGCGACCGTGGGATTGTCCACCGGTATCACCGGAGACCTGCCCCCCGCTGGGCGAGGCGATCATCGTCTTCCTGATGTTCACCGGCCGGATCGGCCCCATCACCCTGGCCTCGGCGTTGGCGCTGGGCCACCGCACGCGCCGCTACGGATACCCCGAGGAACACCCCATCGTCGGCTGACGTCACGGGCGCGGGCCGGGAACCGCGGACAGGAGCGGTCCTAACCGGCCGCGGCCGCCTTGGTCCCGGCTCCGTGGAGACCGATGAGGGTGACGACCAGCGCAGCCGGGCCGAACGCGCTCCCGACCAGGAACGCGGCCGCGATTCCCGCGGTCAGCACATCCGGGGAGCGGAAGCCGCGGCCTCCGCTCCCCGGCCGGCCGCGCCGAACACCGCCACGAGCACCACCAGGCCAAGGGCACCGAGGAGGTAGCCCCCGGCGGGGTCCAGCAGGGTCAGCCAGAGCACGGCCAGGCTGATCAGTGCCACACCCGTGGCGGCGATCGGTTCGGGGCCGGTCTCGGGTACGAGTTCGAGGACGGTCTGGGCCCCGGCGATGCTCACCCACCACTGCCTCACGGGTGAGGCCAGCATCTCCGACGACCACGCGACCGGGGTCGTCGACGTCGTCCTGATGCGCCTGACCAGGGCCTTCCCCCGCCTTCGCCCCTCGGAGGGGCGCCCCGCGCGCGACCACGGTGCCCCATGAAGTACGATAATGATTATCATTACCATTGGCACGGGAGAACTCCCGGTGGGCGGCACTGCCGCCCACCCGCCCGGCTCCCCCACAGCAGGCCCCGAACAGGAATCCGGCACCAGGAAAGGACGGCCATGTCACGTGTATGCCAGGTGACGGGCAAGGCGCCCGCCTTCGGTAACGCCATCTCGCACTCCCACCGGCGCACCGGGCGCAGGTTCGATCCCAACATCCAGTCCAAGCGGTACTGGCTGCCCAGCGAGCAGCGCATCGTCAAAAGTCCGCGCTCCGCTGACGAGGACAGGGCCGCGGCCGAGCTGCGACGCCAGCCCAGGGACGCGAGCGCCACGCGTGTGCGCGACCGGGATTCCGTCGACGGCCGACCGCGCGGCCACCTGAGGCGCTTCGGCCTGTCCCGCATCCGTTTCCGCGAGATGGCCCACCGCGGCGAACTGCCCGGCATCACCAAGTCCAGTTGGTGACCTCGTATCCGAAGGACATCCGGCGGCATGCCCAGCCCTTCTTCCCCAGGGGCGGGGCGTACCGCCGGTGCCAGTGTGGGACGTCAGCGCACCTGTGGCGCCCCGAGAACCAACATGTCATGATAATGATTGTCATTGTTGAAACTCGCAGAAGGAGACCGGGTGCGGCAGACCCCCCACACGCAGGACAAGAGCCCGCCTTCCCCTGGTCGCGCCTCGACACCTGCGGCACCATCGCAAGTCCGATGGCTCGCCACACCGCGGGGCGTGGCCACGGCGACCGTGCTCTTGAGCCTGCTCCTGCTCGCTTCAGCGATCATGGCCATCGGACTCGGATCAGCGGTCGTGTCTCCCCCCGAGACGATGCGCTACCTGTGGGCCGCTCTGAGCGGAGGCACGATCCAGGCCGACGAAGTAGTCCGCTACCAGATCATCTGGCAGATCCGTACCCCGCGGGTTCTCCTCGCGGCCATCGTCGGCGCTGGCCTGGGTGCTGTCGGTGTCGTCGTCCAGGCCATGGTGCGCAACGCCCTCGCCGACCCCTACATCCTCGGCGTCTCCTCCGGCGCCTCCGTCGGAGCGGTCCTCGTCAGCACGCTGGGCGTGCTGGCGGTGTTCGGTATCTACGCGGTCTCCGCGGGAGCCTTCCTCGGCGCGCTGGGGGCCATGCTCCTCGTCTACCTCATCTCCTACTCAAGGGTCGGCATCACCCCCCTGCGCCTGGTCCTGACCGGTGTGGCGCTCTCCTTCGGCTTCCAAGCCATCATGAGCGTCATCATCTACCTGGCACCCAGCAGTGAGGCGACCAGCACCGTTCTGTTCTGGACCATGGGCAGTTTCGGTGCGGCCACCTGGGGATCGCTTCCCGTGGTAACCGTCGTCGTACTCGTCGGCACCACCGTGCTTCGCGGCCTGGCGCGATCCCTGGACGTGATGGCCCTGGGTGACGAGACCGCGGCGAGCTTGGGCACCGACTCCGGTCGACTGCGCAAAAGGCTCTTCGCCGCCACCGCCGTCATGACGGGAGCGATGGTCGCGGTGAGCGGAGCGATCGGCTTCGTCGGGCTGGTCATCCCCCACATCGTCCGCATCGTGGTCGGCGCGGACCACCGGCGCGTTCTGACGATCGCACCCCTGGTCGGAGCGGTCTTCATGGTCTGGGTCGACCTCGTATCCCGTGTGGCCGTGGCACCGCGCGAGCTTCCTCTCGGCGTCATCACGGCACTCATCGGTGTGCCGGTGTTCATCACCCTGATGCGCCGTAAGGGCTACCTGTTCGGAGGCCGTTGATGGATCTGCGTATCGAGAACCTGTCCGTGGACCTCGGCGGAACCGAGATCCTTCGGCACCTGGACCTGAGCGTGCCCGAGGGGCGGGTCGTCGGGCTGGTCGGCCCGAACGGGTCAGGCAAGTCCACCGCCCTGCGGTGCGTGTACCGGGCTCTGCGGCCCAGCGCCGGACGGGTGGTCCTGGGAGAGGAGGACCTGGCGTCCCTGAGCCCGCGAAGCGGTGCCCAGCGCATCGCCGCCCTGACCCAGGAGAGCGGAAGCGACCTGGACTTCACGGTGGAGGAGGTCGTCGCTCTGGGCCGAGCGCCCCACCTGCGCGGCAACCAACCCCTCAGCGCCCGGGAACTCGGCCTGTGCCAAAGGGCCATGGAACTGGTGGACGTGGCCCACCTCGCCCATCGGGGCGTACTCGAACTGTCAGGCGGCGAACGTCAACGGGTCCTGGTCGCCCGGGCTCTGGTGCAAGAGCCCCGGGTCCTGGTCCTGGACGAGCCCACCAACCACCTCGACGTCCGCCACCGGATCGAACTGCTGTCGTTGCTGAGGAATTCGGGGGTCACCGTCCTCATGGTGTTGCACGACCTGAATCTGGCCGCGGCCGCGTGTGACCGGATCGGCGTTCTCTCCGAAGGGTCCCTGGTCGACTTCGGCGACCCGGAGAAGGTACTGACGTCGGACATGCTCAAGAAGGTCTTCGGTATCGAAGCGGAAGTCGTCTCCCATCCCATAACGGGTGACCCCCAACTGCTGTACCGACTCAGGCTCCCCGTTTGAAGAAAGGCCACCGATGAAAACCCCCACGCATGAGGGCACCGGATTCCCCCGACGGCCCCTGCTCCCGATCGCCGCGGTTTCCGTTCTTCTTTCCGGGTGCGGAGCCGAGGTGGAGGGGGGAACGGGAACGTCCTCGACCGTGACCGTGCAGCGCTGCGGGCAGGAAGTGGAGTACACAGCCCCGCAGCGAGCGGTGGTGTACGAGGGAGGCAGCGCCGACAAGCTCTTCGCGCTCGGACTGACCGACCACGTCCACGGATACGTGCTGCCGCCGGCGAACCCCCCGGTAGAGGAGTCTCCCTGGGCTGAGGAGTACGCGAAGACCGAGTTCCTCAGCGACGACCTGCTCAATCGCGAGCTGGTCGTGGACGCCGAGGCCGACCTGGTGGTCGCCGGATGGAACTCGGGTTTCAGCGACCAGCGGGGCATCACACCGGAAATCCTGGACGATCTGGGTATCCAGAGTTTCATGCATGCCGAATCCTGCTTCAACTATCCCGGATACGCAGAGCACGTCACTCCTTTCGAGGGCCTTTACACCGACATGGAACGGCTCGGCCAGATCTTCGGAGTGGAGGAGAGGGCCGAGGACCTGGTGGCCGACTACCGGGCCAGGGCGGCGGTGGTGGAGGAGGAGGCGGTCGATGGCGAACCGGTTCCCGTGTTCCTCTACGACTCGGGGACTGACAAGGCCTTCACCGCCGGCAGCCAGGTCCCGCCCAACGACATCATCTCCCACGCCGGCGGGGAGAACATCTTCGGCGACCTGGAGGAGCGCTGGACCCAGGTGGGCTGGGAGGCCGTGGTGGAAGCCGATCCTGAGGTGATCATCATCCTCGACTACGGCGACCAGCCCGCTGAGGACAAGATCGAGTTTCTGAGCTCCTCCGCGGCCCTGTCCGAGGTGCCCGCCGTGGTCGAGGAGAACTTCTTCGTCCTGGACTACAACGAGGGGATCTCCAGCCCCCGCAACATCGACGGGTTGGAGAAGTTCGCCGAATACCTGCGCGGGGTTCAGCGGAGCTGACCGTCGGCTCCGCCGGGGGCCGGGGCCTGCTCCAGGCCCAGGGCCGCCACCCCTTTCGGAGGGCACACCGACGGTGTGGGTCAACGTCGGCTGGGCGGTGGCTGGACGCCACCCGCCCAGCCGACGTTCCGCGGGCGGCGCGCCAGGGCTCCTCCCGCCTGCCGCGCCGCCCGCGGCCTCACTCCATGGCGGTCAGTCCCGGCTGTAGACGGCTTGGGTGGGCGGCTCGGCCCGCCCCCACTTCATACGGGACCACGGAAGCTCCAGATCAGCGAGGTCACCGATCTCCTGGGGAGCGAACTCGGTGATGGGCGCTGCCTCCGCGTGGCGGGCGAAGACCGCGTCAACGTAACGGTGTCCCGTGTCGGCCGCGATGAACACGACGCGCCGGCCGGCTTCCCTCTCAGCCTCCCATCGCGCCACGAGATAGGTCGCTCCGGTGGACAGGCCCGCGAAGACGGCGTGTTGGCGCAGGAGGTCCACGCTGCCGGAGAGCGCCGCCCGGAACCCCAACCAGTGGATGGTGTCGTACAGGGTGTGCTCGACGTTTCCGAAGGGGATGGAACTTCCGACACCGGCGATGATGATCTCGCGGTCAGCCTTGGTGTCGCTTCCGAAGGTCACGCTGCCGAAGGGTTGGACACCGACCAGCTCGGTCCGGGGCGCTCGTCTTCGTAGAAAGGTGGCCAGCGCTCCTGTCGAGGCTCCTGAGCCCACGCCTCCCACCAGGGTCAGGGGGGTGTCGCCCAACTCCTCGTAGACGAGTTCGGCCACCGTTCGGTAGCCGAGATAGTGGATGGAGTCGTGGTACTGGCGCATCCAGTGGTAGTCCGGGTTCTCCCGGAGGATCTCCTTGACGCGTCGCACGCGCCGGTTCTGGTCAAGCCGTAGATCGTCGGAGGGCGGCATCTGTTCCAGAGTCGCTCCCAGGACCTCCAGCTGGACGCGTGTGGTGTGGTCGATGGTGGTGGAACCGATGATGTGGCACCGCAGGCCGTACCGGTGGGCCGCCAGCGCCAGCCCGTACGCGTAGATGCCGCTGGAGCTGTCCATCAGCGTCTCCCCGGAACGTACTACTCCGGTGTCGAGTAGGTGTCGTACCGCGGTAAGCGCGGAGACCACCTTCATGGACTCGAAGCGCAGGCATGCGAGCCCATCTCCCACATCGATCAGGTCTGGTCTGCCAACAGCGTCGGATACGTGCTCGTCCAAGATCGCTCCCCGGTGTACGGGTTGGGGGTGGAGAAGGTACGTATGGGGGGCAGCCCCTCCCGGCTCAGCCGGGTGCTCGCGGCCGCCAGCCAGGTCGCCAGGTCCGGAGTGGTGGAGTCGAAGAGGATCCCCGCGACGTTGCCGCTGTGCGCGACTTGAACACCGACCGCTCCGCACGTGCGTGCGACGTCCCGGAGAACCTCCAGTTCGGCCTTGGGCAGAACACGTTGGTTGAGGACGGCACTCTCCGTGCTGACCTGGCCCACCGCGGCCGCGTCACCCTTGGCGATGGCCGTTCTGAGGGAGGAGCGCAACCGCTCGTAGCCGATGGTGTCCTCGGGACGAACGGGGGAGGAGAGGTTGAGCGTGTTGACGGGCTGACCGGCGCCGGTCAGACAACCCACGACGACCATCGCCGGCAGGGCGGCGCCCAGGTTCTCCACCACCTTGCCCTCTCGCTGCGCGAACAGCATGGGGTGGTCCCCGTGCATGATCGGGTCGCAGGCGCTTTCGGCGGCGACCGCCACACGTGCGACGGCGGCCGGCTCCAACACCACCCGCGAGGCGGCGCAGACCGCACGGATCGCCGCGGTGACATCGCTTGTCGAGGACCCCATGCCCAGACCGCGCGCGGGCCCCCCGGTGATACACAGCCTCCCTCCGACCACGCGGCCCCCCGTCACGCGCACGCATTCCGCGAGGGCCAGCTGGGCCGCTCGCGCGGCCTTGACACTGCCACGGGGCTCGACGGACACGTGTGGGGGACCGCTGGTACTCGGTACGAACACGGCCTTGGTGAGGGGTTCGGCCATCGGGAGGGTGACCAGGGCCCGGCAGGGACGTTCGTCCTCGTCGGGGAAGACACCCTGGAGGATCTCGCCGTGGTGGCAGGTGGCATACCCGACCCCGGGCTTCACCTCTCCCCTCCCGAGCGGTACCGGTAGAGGGGGGTGGGGTCAGCGCTGAACTGGGAGAACGGGAAGGGTTCGGCCGACAGCCCGGTGACCCCCGCTCCGAGGAAGGCGCGTGCGACGGCACTGCCGCTCTGGGCATAGACCACCAGGGGGACGTCGCGTTCCCTACAGCGGTGCAGGATCCGGTCGAACGTTCCGTTTCCCAGGGTCATGCCCGTGGCCACGACGGCGTCGGCGGAGTCGAGCACCTCCTCCATGTCCGGGGTGACGGGGTCGCCCCACTGGGTGCGGCGTAGGTTCAGGTCACAGGGCAGGCACCGTCCGCCCCGCTGCTGGATGGCTGCCACCAGAGGGTTCACCACACCGATGAGGGCGATCGCGCGGCCACTCGGTTCTGGAAGAAGCTCGGCGATGGCCGCGTCCCGGGCCTGCGCGCGCTCCTCGGGCGTGCCCTGGGGGAGGACGACTGTTTCGGCACGGCCGTCCTGGGCGTGGGGGGAGGCCTGGGCCAGGTAGGCGTCCAGCGCGGCCAGCCGCAGGGGGAGGGGCCCCTGGGCCAGCAGGTCGCGTAGCGGGCTGCCCGAGAGCTCACCGCATACGGCCGGCTCCAGCTCTCCGGGCGTGAAGGAACAGGCGCCGAAGGCTCGTCCCACCCGGGCCAGAACATACTGGTTGAGGTAGGTGACTTCTCCGCCCGCGAGCCGTGTGCCGTGGTGGAGCCAGAACACGCTGGTGGCCACGGGCAGAGTCGGCTGGTCGAGCGCGGACCGGAAGAGTTCGTCGAGGTCTCTCATCGCTGGGTTCCCAGAGTCAGTTCGAAGAGGTAGGTCAGGACGCCGTCCTGCCAGTCGTGGCGGTAATGGACACCTGCTGTGAATCCGACCTCCAGGGCGTAACCGAGGGTGCGGCGCAGGTCCGCGGTGTTGGAGGCGATGAAGTACACCTGTCCCCCGGGGGCCAGCAGGCCGCGTTCGACGATCTGGGAGAAGAAGGCGTCCGTGACCGGGGTGCCCGCGCAGACGTTGCGGACGATGTCGGGGTCCTCGCTCACCGTCTGGCTCACGGCCGGGGGGTTGAAGGTGATGACGTCCACCCGTTCTCCCTCGGGAAGGCCGTCGAAGACGTCTGAGACGAGGGGGACGAAGCGGCCCCGCCGGGGCCGGGGCACCAGTCTCTCGTAGTTGTCCTCGGTGGCACGGACACTGGCGGTGTGCACGTCCAGCGCGAAGACCTGCCGTGCGCCGCGCAGGCCGGCGACGACGGCCTCCACTCCGAGGCCGGCGCCCATCGCCGCGTAGCGCCGGCCACGGACATCGATGTCGTCGTCAAGGATGCGCTGGTGAATCATGCGGCTGGTGAACCCGGGGAGGAAGACGCCCGGTGGCGCCACGAACTCCCAGTCGTTCCAGGAGTAGGTCCGGTACGTGTGCAGATCGGTCTTGGACTGGTTCAGCCTGATGATCCGCTCGGCGGGCAGGGGTGGGGGAAGCTGTGCGATCAGGGAAGGGTCCACGGGTTTTCCTTTCGGAGGAGTCGTCCTGGTCACCCTGGGGTCGGGGATCCGCCGGGGGTCTGCGGGTGTGCTGCTGTCCGAGCCTTCGTTCCACGGACATGCGTGCCCCCTCGTGTCCTGTCTCGAACTACCAAGGGGGTGGTCGCCCCTCAGCCGTTGCCAGTGGCGACTATAGGCGGAATGAAAATCATTGTCATCCTTGAAGCAAGTTCTTCCCAGGGAGGCCGGCCGCCCCCAGGGGCCCAGAACTCACCCTCCACGCCCCCAGCACCGCCAGGGGCACCCGCCTCGGAAGGCGCCCACACGCCGGACCAGCAACAAGGCCACCCACGGGCGTGGATCGCGCCCCGCGCCCCAGAAGCCGGTTCCCGCCATGCGCGAGCGGCCGCCCCCCGAACGAGGGGCGCCCCGCGCGGCAAGCGAACCGGCACCGGGCACTGGAGGGCGTACAAGAGCTCCATGACTTTCACCGCCGGACCACGCAAACCTGACATCTCACGAAATTCCGCCCACTCCCGCCCGCCCATCCGGACCACCGGGGAAAACGTCGGCACCGACGCGTCCCGCCAGCGAGGGGACACCTGCTTTGGGCCGGAGGACTCCGGGGAACACCCTCAGACTCCGACGGGAAACCGGATGCGATTGATTATCATTTTCACTAGAGTTGCAGGGAACCGAGCCAACCTTCAGAGATGAGATCATCCCGTGCCTTCGACGACGAAGCCGAATGCAGCCGACTCTCGTGGAAGAAGGGGGTCACCGCTGCTCGCCCCAGCCTTCGTCCGCCTGTGGTGTGGCACCACATCTTCGGGTCTGGCCACTTGGGCGCTACCGTTCATCCTCGGACTCGCCGTACTCGACGGTTCCCTGAGCGCCGTGGGCCTGGGAACCGCCCTGGCCGCCCGGACCGCGGGTTTCCTCGTCGCAGTGCCGCTCGGCGGCCTCTTCGCCGACCGCTACTCCCGTCGGGCCGTCGTGCTGTTCTCCGGTCTGGCCGCCGCGGCGGCCACTCCAGCGCTCGTCAGCGGCCTGGGGACGTCCACCATGTGGCTGATGGCCTCAGCGGCCGCGGTGATCGGAGTCGGCCAGGGTGCCTGCCGGCCCGCCTTCCAGGCGCTGACCGCCGAGGTGGTCCCGCCCGAGGACCGGCAACAGGCCAACGCCGCCATCACCTTCTCCGTCCGCGGCGTCACCCTGGTGGCCCCCGGCCTGACCGCCCTGATGTCGACGTTCACCAGCACCGACGTCCTCCTGCTGGCCACGGCGGTTCTGTGGCTCGCCGCCGCCCTGCTTCCGCGAGGCGGCCACGTCACGGCTGGGGAACGGCCCCAGCGGGCGCCGTTGCACACCGAGTTCCTCGACGGCCTCGCCGAAGCGCGTCGCCACCCGTGGTTCGTCGCGGGCCTGGGGGCTCTGACCACCGTCATCGCCCTGGGCTACTCGGCGACGAGCGTTCTGCTCCCCCTGGCCAGCCGCGACCACTACGGCACCGAGGCCGTCCTCGCCGGGGCCTTGACCGCCTACACCGGCGGCGCCCTGCTCGGTGCGCTCCTCGTCTCCCGGTGGAAGCCGCGTCACCAGGGGTGGACCGCGCTGGCCGGACTCGCGCTCTACGGGCTGGCCCCGCTGAGCCTGGTGCTGCCCGTGGGACCTGTCGTGGTCCTGGCCGCCTACGCCGTCGTCGGCATCGGAGTCGAACTGTTCAACGTCCCCTGGTTCACCGCCGCCCAGCGCGAGGTCGAGCCGGACAAACTCGCCCGGGTCTCCTCACTGGACTTCCTGTTCTCCTATGGCCTGGCCCCGGTCGGTCTGGCCCTCATCGCCCCCGCCGCCCAGGCCTTCGGCACCGAAGCGGTCCTGGTCGCCTGTGCGCTGCTGTGTTTCGTCGCGCCCGCGCTCGCCGCCCTGGCCCCCGGGGCCCGCGGCTTCAGGACGAACTGAGCCGTCTCACCGGGGGCGAAGGTCCACTCGTTCACCGGACGGGCCCGCACCCGACAGGGCGGCGGGCCCGTTCCGCGCTGGGCAGGGCGGGCGCGCACCGTCCGGCTGTTCGCCGAGGGGCGGCTGCTCAGCCCGGCACGAAGACCTGCGTGCCGATCACGTCCCGCTCGGCGTCGGAGAGTCCGTGTCGACGCACCATGGGCCGGGCACTCCACACAGGAACTCAAGGGTTCTCGGGACACATGGCTTCTTGTCCGGCCTGCGCTGAGGGCTCGGTGACGGGGGCGAGCCAGAGACCGGTGAGGGCATCGGTCAGCCCGACGGCGGCCCGGTGCCAGGAGTCCCTGGGAGTAAGGCCCCCCTCGGCCAGGGCGAGCTCGCGCTCGGCGATCGTGTGGACCATGAGCTGACGGGCCATGTCCTGGCGTTCCAGGAGGACCTCGGTCGGCAGATCGGGAAGGCACCTGCGCAACTCCTTCCCGGCACGGACCAGCGACGGGGAGTTGAGGGACTCCTGAGCCACGGTCCCCCGGTAGGCGGAATCACTCATGACCTGAGCGCTGAACCTCCCGAACCAGCTGGGCACGCCCAAGTCGGCGAGATGCTGGGCGAAGGGCTCCACCATGCAGGCGATCCAGTCCCTCACCTCGGTGGAGCCGTCGACCCCCAACACCATGTGCAGACGTAGCCCCTCGATCTGTTCGGTGTGCCTGCGCACGATCGCGCGGACCAGGCCGGTCTTGGAACCGAAGTGGTAGCTGACCGCCGTGTTGTTCCCCTGCCCCGCCTCCTGGCTGATCTGGCGGTTGGAGACTCCAGCCAGTCCGTGTTCGGCGAAGAGCCGCTCCGCCGCGGCCAGGATCGTCTCCCGCGTCGCGGCGACCCGGGCCGACCTCGTCACCCTGCCATTCATAGAGGCCACCGTACCGGCCCCGCCCGGGCCGCTCACCGGCGCCGACCGGCCCGGGCCCGCCCTCGAACCCGGCACCGTGCGCGGTTGGCACGGACCCTCCTCGCGGGAGCGCGGGCCCTGCCGCCAGGTGACCTGGCCAATGTGGTCCTCCTCACCTCTCGCCCTGGACGTTGGTTACGTCCAGATACGTACTGTTATCTTAAGTCATGCGTCTGACTTAAAAGTGGGCGCTTTCGTACGTCCGGAAACGGGGACCCGCTCCATGACCCATGCCCCTGTCGAAGCAGCATCGCCCGGCGACGCGAGTCCCCCGTGCGGCCGAACGTGATCGTCGCCGTCCTGGCCTTCGGCGGAATCGTCGTCTCGCTCATGCAGACCCTGGTCATCCCGCTCGTGCCCGTGCTGCCCGACCTGCTGGGCGCCACCCCCGGGGACACCGCGTGGGCGATCACCGCCACGCTGCTCGCGGCCGCGGTCGCCACCCCGACGGTCGGCCGCCTGGGCGACATGTACGGCAAGCGCCGCATGCTGCTGTTCAGCCTCGCGGTCCTCGTGGCCGGGTCGGTGCTCTGCGCGCTGGCCCACAGCCTGGTGCCGATGGTGGTCGGCCGCGCCCTCCAGGGGCTGGCCGCCGGGGTCATCCCCCTGGGCATCAGCATCATGCGCGACGTACTGCCCCCTGAACGGCTCGGCGGGGCGACCGCGCTGATGAGCGCCTCACTCGGGGTGGGCGGCGCGCTCGGACTGCCCGCCGCCGCGCTCGTCGTGCAGAAGGCGGACTGGCACCTGCTGTTCTGGGTCGCCGCGGCGCTGGCGGCCACGGCCGCCGTGCTGGTCCGCACACTGGTCCCCGACCCGGGCATCCGCGCGGGCGGCCGGTTCGACCTGCCCGGATCGGTGGGCCTGTCCGTCGCACTGCTCCTGCTGCTGCTCGCGGTCTCCAAGGGCTCCGACTGGGGATGGGACAGCGGTGTCCCCGGCGCCATGATCGCCGCCGCGGCCGCGGTGCTCCTGGTGTGGGGCTGGTGGGAACTGCGTACGCCGCACCCGATGGTCGACCTGCGCGTCAGTACGCGCCGCCAGGTCCTGCTCACCAACACCGCGTCCCTGGTGTTCGGCTTCTCCATGTTCGCCATGTCCCTGGTCATCCCGCAGCTGCTCCAGATGCCGCAGACCACGGGGTACGGCTTCGGGCGGACGATCCTGGTCGCGGGCCTGGTGATGGCGCCGAACGGGCTGGTGATGATGGCGATGTCCCCGGTCTCGGCACGTATCTCCCGGGCCATGGGGCCGAAGACGACCCTGATGGCCGGTGCCCTGCTGGTCGCGCTCGGCTACGGCCTGAGCCTGGTGTTCAGGTCGGCCGTCTGGCAACTCGTGATCGCCTCCACCGTCATCGGGGCGGGCGTGGGCCTGGCCTACGGGGCCATGCCCGCCCTGGTCATGGCGGCCGTTCCCCGGTCGGAGACCGCGGCGGCCAACAGCCTCAACACACTGATGCGCTCCATCGGCACCTCTGTCGCCAGCGCCGTCGCGGGCGTGGTCATCGCCAACGTGACCATGACCGCGGGCGGAGAGGTCTTCCCCGCCCGGGACGCCTTCACCCTGGTTCTGGGCCTGGGCGCCCTCGCCGCGCTCACCGCCTTCGCCATCGCCGTCTTCCTCCCCGGACGCGGGGCGGACTCCGAGGCGGGCCGGCCCGAGCCCGAACGCGCCCCGTCCCCCAGCGCCGTGAGCGGCCAGGGCGCCTGACCGAGCACCGGGCGGAAGGACGCCTCTCCCCGTGCCCGGGCGCTCACTCCTGCGCGGGGAGCCCGGGCAGCACAGCGACCGCCAGACCCCCTCACGGCCATCGGCGCGATCCGCGCCCTGGTGCCGTGGAGGCCACAAAGGAAGGACGGCACATGACCACAGCATCCGGCGCGCCCTCGAACACCGACGGCCAGGCCGAGACCGACCTCGACGCGCTGCGGGCCAGATACGCCCGCGAGCGCGACCGCCGCGTCCGCCCCGACGGCACGGCCCAGTACCGCTCGGCCTCAGGCGAGTTCGGCTACTACGCGAAGGACCCGTACACCCCCCGCACCGAGCGCGAACCACTGACGGACACCGTGGAGGTGATCGTGGTCGGCGGCGGGTTCGGCGGCCTGGTGACCGGTGCACGGCTGCGGCAGGCGGGCGTCGAGTCGATCCGGATGATGGACGAGGCCGGCGACTTCGGCGGAACCTGGTACTGGAACCGCTATCCGGGCATCCACTGCGACATCGAGTCCTACTCCTACATGCCCCTCCTGGAGGAGGTCGGCTACGTGCCGAAGTGGCGCTACGCCCCCGGTGAGGAGATCCGTCAGCACGCCGTGGCGATCGCCGACACCTTCGACCTGTACCGAGACGCGCTGTTCCACACACGTACCACCGGTCTGGTCTGGGACGACCAGACGGACGAGTGGGTGGTCGAGACCGACCGCGGCGACCGGATACGGGCCCGATTCGTCATCACCTCCTCCGGCACGCTGACCCAGCCGAAGCTGCCGGGCATCCCGGGGATCGACGCCTTCCGCGGCCACACCTTCCACACGAGCCGGTGGGACTACGGCTACACCGGCGGCGACTCAGGCGGCGGCCTCGACGGCCTCGCCGACAAGAGGGTCGCGGTCGTCGGTACCGGAGCGACCGGTGTGCAGGTCATCCCGCACCTGGGGCGCGACGCACAGCACCTGTACGTGTTCCAGCGGACGCCCTCCTCGGTGGACGTGCGCGACAACCGCCCCACCGATCCGGAATGGGCGGCCTCGCTACGGCCCGGCTGGCAGCGCGAGCGCATGGAGAACTTCCTCGCGATCGTCTCCGGAGAGCCGGTCGGGACCGACCTGACCCGGGACGGATGGACGTCCACGGCACGGCTCCAGCGCAAGATGATCTCCGGGGCACTGGACACGAGCGTGCCCCCGGAGGATCGCGAGCGGATCGACGAACTCGTCGACGCGCAGAAGATGAACCAGATCCGTGCGCGCGTGGACGAGGCCGTCGACGACCCGGCCACGGCCGAACTGCTCAAGCCCTGGTACCGCTACATGTGCAAACGGCCCTGCTTCAGCGACCACTACCTCCAGACGTTCAACCGGCCCGACGTCACCCTCGTCGACACCGCCGACCACGGCGGCATCACGCGCATGACCCAGGACTCGATCGTCGTCGGCGAGACCGAGTACCCCGTGGACTGCGTCGTCTTCGCCACCGGGTTCGACGTCGGCGTCTCCGGGGTGATGTCGGGCGCGCTTCCGGTCCGCGGCCGCGGCGGGCGGGACCTGCTGGAGTCCTGGAGCCGCGGGCCCAGCACGCTGCACGGCTTCTACAGCAACGGGTTTCCCAACCTCTTCCACCTGGGCACCGTGCAGAACGCCAACTCCGTGAACTTCGCGCACATCCTGCTGGAGCAGGCCGAGCACATCGCCGCCGTCGTCGCCGAGGCCCGCGAGGCCGGAGCCCGCGTGGTCGAGCCCTCGCAGGAGGCGGCCGACGCGTGGGGGCGGACCGTACGGGAGACGGCGCACGACAACTCCGCGTTCCAGGCCGAGTGCACGCCGGGCTACTACAACCGCGAGGGCGCCGGCGTCCACGGCGGTTTCTCGTACAGTCCCGGCCCCGTGGCCTTCCACCGGCTGCTCCAGGACTGGCGGAACAGCCGCATGCACGAGGTCCTGGACGCGAAGCCGTAGCCCCGCGCGACCGGCCGTCGCCCGGCGGCCGGTCACCCCCGGTCGGAAGGAAACCGCATGCAGTCGCATCGCCCCGGAGGACGACACAAGACGGGTGTCCGTGCTCTCGCGGTACTCGCGGTCGCGGGCCTGGTGCCGGGGTGTTCGAGCTCCACCACGGACGCGGACCAGGACACGCAGCAGACGGCCGAACTCCTGGTCCAGGTGACCTCCGTCCACGAGGAGACGGGGATGACCCTGCTCGAAGGCCCGGCCTTCGACGCTGACGGCGGCCTCGTCGTCGTCGACGTCACCGCCCCCGCCGGAGAGCCCAAGGTGCTGAGGGTGGACACCGACTCCCGGGAGGCGGTCCCGGTGTTCACGAACGAGGACAGCGCGTACACGTCCGCTCAGTTCAGCCCGTCCGACGACCGGCTCTACCTGACGGACTTCGCGGGCGGCAGGATCGACAGCATCACTCCGGACGGGGCCGACCACACCACGTTCTTCTCCGGAGACGTCGACGGTGCGCCTATGCAGCCGGACGACCTGGCCTTCGACGAGTCCGGGAACATGTACGTCAGCGACTCGACGGGTTTCTCGGACCCCGCGTGGGAGGCCCGGGGCAGAGTCGTCAGGATCGACCGGGACACGGCGGAGGCCACCGTCCTGGCAGGCGAACTGCCCGCGCCGAACGGCATCTCGTTCAGCGAGGACTTCGAGGGGCTCTGGGTCGGCCAGTACGCCGAGAACCGCGTCGACCACTACGCGCTCAACGATGACGGAACCGAGGTGGAGACCTCCCACGCCGCCATCCACTTCGACGGCGGCACGAGCCGGATCGACTCCATCGCGGTCGACGCCGACGGGAACCTCTACCAGGCCGTCCACGGCCAGCCGAGCATCTTCGTGTACGGTTCGACCGGCGAGCACCTCACGACGGTCACCGTCCCCTCCGACGCCGCCGAGGGGCTGGAGTCGGCGACGAACGTCGCCGTCGCACCGGGGACGACCGACGCCTACATGACGGTCAGCGGGGACGACGGCGGGTTCGTCTACACGTTCGACGCGCTCGGCGAGGGGATCCGTCAGTCCAACGGCGGCTGACCGTCCGACGACCGCCTCGGCGGCTCACCCCCGCTCGCGCGAGGAGCCCGTGGCCCCATGCGGCGAAGCGCGCGGTAACGTCTCCCAGACCGCCACAGCGGCCCATCGTGACCCACGGGAGGGCTCCCTCCCGATCACCCTTTCCTGGTGGCCGAGGGGCCTCCACGGGGCCGCGAGCGCCCTGGCCTGAGCCGTTTCCGGGCCCTCCCCGCGTGGGAGACAGCAGGGAGACGTCCTCAGAGCGGGCTCCTCCCAGGAGCCCGCTCTCGTCGTCTCCTCAGTCGCGCTCTTGCCGGGGCGGCACCACGGCGAAGAGCCGCTCCCGTTTCCGAGCCGCACGGGCCGCCTCCGGGATGCGGGGGAGGAATCCGCGGATTTGCGCCCCGCGCTCATGTGCGCACCCTCCGGTGTGTGCCGTCCCTGGAAGGGCCACCCGTCGTGGAGGATGGGCACGGCCCGGGCACCGGGCACATCGCTCGCCTCCCGGACGAGCCCTCACGCGAAGGGGTGCCCCGTGAACCCGTCCCGCCCAAGGTCTTCGGGCCCTGTCCGCTCAGCGGCCGTCCCCGCGGTCGCCGCGCTGGTCGCGTCCATGGCCCTGTTCGCGCCGCCGTTCCAGGTGACAGCCGACGTCGTCCCGCCAGCGACCGGGATCGCCGGATCCGTGGTGGAGCGGGTCGCCACCGGGGTGGACCTCGTGTCCGGCCCCGTCTCCGGCCCCGAGGGCGGCGGGGAGCAGTTCGCCAGTCTTCTCACCGTCGACCTCACCGAGGAGATCGGGATCGAGTACGTCGACGGAGGCGGTCTCACCTCACCCGTGACGGTCGCGGACATGGCGGCCGCCGCCGAACCCCCGGAGGGTTCCACCGTCGTCGCCTCGGTCAACGGCGGCTACTTCGACCTCGGCGCGACCCAGGCTCCCATGGGCGCGGGGATGCGCGACGGACACGTGCTCACCTCACCGGGCGAGGGGTTCACCCACGCCGTGGTCATCGACGCCGACGGCACGGGCAGCGTGCGGCAGGTGGCCTTCGACGGGACCGTTTCCCCACCCTCCGGGGACATCGACATCGATGCCCTCAACGCCCCCACCGTCCCCGCGAACGGTATTGGCCTGTACACGTCGGACTGGGGCGAACACCCCCGCGAACACGTCGTGTACGAACCGGAGACCGGCCCCGGGGGCACAGCCGCCGCCCCCGTCGCCGAGGCCGTCATCTCCGAGGGCACCGTCGAGCAGGTCGGCGACACCCCCGGCAGCGGCCCGATCGGCGAGCACGACCAGGTCCTGGTGGCGCGCGGCTCCGCGGTGGAGCAGATCGCCGCCCTGTCCGAGGGCGACCCGGTCGACCTGGAACACACCCTCACCGCAGACGGCACCGACCCCCGCCTCGTCCTCGGCGGGCGGCACGTGCTGGTCCGCGACGGCGAGCCCGTCCCCGTCGACGACGACTCCCGCGCGCCGCGTACCGCGATCGGGTTCTCCGAGGACGGTGACGCCATGCACATGGTGACCGCGGACGGACGCAACCCCGCCACCGCCGGGTCCACACTCGCGGAGGTCGCCGAACTGCTCGCCGCGTCCGGGGCCGCCCAGGCGCTGGAGCTGGACGGCGGCGGATCCTCGACCCTGCTCCGGGGGTGTCCGTCCGGTGCTGCGCAACCGTGCCGGGGACCAGCTCCGGGAGGTCCCCGACGGCCTGGTGATCACGGCACCCGAGGGGTCGGCCCGGACCTCGGGCCTGTGGCTGCGGCCCGCGCTGGAACCCCGGCCCGAACACGGCTCCCCCACGCCGCCCCAGGAGGATCCGCGCCGCGTGTTCACCGGCATGCACCGCACCCTCGCCGCCACCGGGCACGACGAGGCCTTCGGGCCGTCCGGCCCCGGTGTGCCCGGCACCCCCGACGACCGCACCGACGAGATCAGGCTGTCCGCACCCACCGGGCACGGTGACGGCCCCCGGTTCGTCGCGGGAAGCCCCGGTCCGGTGACCGTCACGGGGCAGGCGGGTGCCGTCCGGGGCACCGTCGGCCTGGAGGTGCTGCCCGCCCCGGACACACTTCGTGCCACACCGGGACGCCTGGGGCTGGCCTCGTCCGGCGACACCGCCTCCTTCGTGCTCACCGGGATCACCGAGGACGGGGAGCCGGCGCCCGTCGAACCGGTCGACGCCGAGATCGGGGCCGTCCCCGAGCTGGTCGAGGTCGTGGCCCACGCCGACGCGGAGGAGTGGACGGCACGGTCCACACGCGGCGAGGCCGGGGCGCGCCCCGTGGCCGGGCGCGATGGCCCCGGACTGGCGTTGGCGTACGACTTCACCCGCGACATCCGCACCCGGGCCGCCGCCCACCCGCCCGAGCCGCTCGCCCTCGACCGCCAGGCCTTCTCGTTCACCGTGGGTGTGCGCGGCGACGGCAACGGTGCCCGCCTCATGCTCAGCCTCACCGACGACCACGGTGTCGGACACTCCCTCAAGGGTCCCGCGGTCGGCTGGGAGGGCTGGCGCGACGTGCGCATCGAGGTGCCCGACGGTGTCGGACACCCGGTCACGGTCTCCCGTGTGTACCTGGTGGAGGACGACCCGAGCCGCGCCTACGCCGGCGAGGTGGTGTTCGACGGCATCACCGCCGAGACCGCGACGGAGCCCTGCTCCTCCGGGTGAGCCCCACCGGCGGAACGGACGCGTTCGAGCGCGGAGTCGGCGGTCTCCTTCGGGACCGCCCGCTCCCCCGCCGTGGTCTGGAACGGCGGCAACGGTCCAGGAGGTTCCCCGCCGGCCGCTGGGGACACGGTCCGAAGGCTCGTCTCCAGCCGTTTCAGAAGGGCCGGTGCGTTCAGCTTCGGCGCCCGTCGTGCTCTGCTGATCGCCTGCGTACGCTCCTGATACCGGTGCGGAACTCCCTTATGAGCAGCTCATAGGCACCGATCAGGGCGAACGGGGGCCAGACGTGGACGTTCCTCGACCACATCGTGGGATCGGCCACCGCGACGTTGGCCGCCAAGGAGGCACCCGAGCCGATGATCAGCACACTCAAGGCAGCAGGACTCCCTTGCGGCCGTGCAGGGCGCCGCTGAGCAGCGTCATCGAGGCGCACACGATCATGCCGTCCACCGACAGCGGGAACGGGGCCGCCCGCCACTCCGGTTCGCCGTGGCTCAGGGCGAGTTCGTACATATGCGAGTAGGACACCACCGAACGCGTCTACCGCCGCCGACTCCGACCGGTACGCCGGTCGGCGGCACGGGCGATGCACGAAGTCCCGCACGGCGTGGGCTGACACCCCACCGGAGACGAAGAAAGAGGTCCGCCAACCGGCGAACCTCTCTCTGACCTGCTACTTCTCTGTCGGGACGGCGGGATTTGAACCCACGACCCCTTGACCCCCAGTCAAGTGCGCTACCAAACTGCGCTACGTCCCGTCCGCTGCGCGAGGGCCGTCCCCGGCCTCGCCAACAGGTGAAACTGTATCGCATTCGGCGAGGCGCTCGAACCGCTCGCCCTCCGGCGGCGGACCTCGGCGCGCGGTCCGGATCAGGGCACCAGCCCCTCGACGAGGGCCTCCCCCGGCTCGTCACCGGTGTGGACGGCGACCGCTCCGGGGACCGCGAGCATGTCCACCAGGATCCGTCCGGCGGGATCGATCCACTGGGCCGAGTCCCAGGACACCGACTCACCGAAGGGTGCCACCGCCACCTCGATCCGCTGTTCGCTCGAGGCGAGGGGACCCCGTACCCGTGGGAGGAGCACCATGTCGTCCAACGCGACGACGTGGTCGACGTTGGCCGAGCCCGCGAGGAGGTTCCCCGGATCCGCCGTCTCGATGATCTCACCGGAGGCGTCGACACGGTGGACCAGCGACCCGTCGCGCAGGTCCTCGGGGAACACACCGCCCCCGGTGTCGGCCTGCACCACTCCCCCGTAGGCACGGGACGCACTCCCGTCGGCCTCGAACAGGAACCCGGGAAGGTGGTCGAGCTGCTCCCCGGTGGCGGCGTCGAGCACGAGCGGCCCGGTCCCGCCGCCCCGACGGTTCAGGACGACCACCGGGGCGCCGTCCCCGCTGAGGGAGTGGCGCCCGACGACCTCGGGGGTCCGCTCCTCCGGCTCGGACGTCCACCCGTACCTCCAGGACTCCTCCCCCGTGGTGACGTCCACGGCCGCGACCGCGACCTCCACCTCGGCCTCCTGGTTCCAGAAAAGACTGAAGAAGTCCACGTACGCCGTCCGGTCGTCCGCCCGGACCTCCTCGTCCGGAGCGCACCCGTACAGGATGACCAGGTCGTCGCCGTACCGCCGAGGGTCCTCCTGGCGGCACACCTGGCCCTCGCCGGGCGTCACCAGGGTGTGCGACCACGGCTCCCCTCCGCCGTCCAGGGACCTGCCCGTCAGTACGGCCCCGCCGTCGTCCGTCAGGAAGCGGTTGACCCGTGCCTCGGGCGTCACCGCGACGAGCGCGCCCTCGCCGTCAGGCACGAGGGCGGTGAACTCACCGGCGACCTCCCCGGAACCGGTGTCGAGCACCACCGTGGTCCGCTCCACGGGCTCTCCCGGCTCCCCGGGTTCGGTCTCCTCGGGCTCGGCGCCCCGGGCATAGCGCACGTAGACGTGCTCGTCGTCGGCCCACGCACCCGTCCCCCAGTCCCGCGGGCGCCGGAAGGACCACAGCTCCTCCCCGGTCGTACCGTCCAGGGAGACGGCTCCGTCGTCGAGCAGGACGAGGGGCCCGTGGGTCCCGGCGCGGACCTCGTCGATCCGCGTTCCCATGGGAGGCTCCCAGCTCCACCCCACACGGGTGACCGCTCCCGGTACGGGTGCCGGATCAACGGGCTCCCCGGACGTGGTGTGCGCTTCCCTGGGGAACGCGACCGCCGCCACCAGCCCGCTGACCAGCACCACCGCCAGAACGCCCGCCGAGGCGAAGGGCAGCGAGCGCACGACGGGGTACGGACTGGGCGCGTGCGTGGACACCAGCATGAGCAGGCATCCCAGCGCGACCGCGCAGACGACGAGCCACATGCTGACGGCCGCGGGCGAGGGGTCGTACCGCCATGCGCTCTCCACCGTCGTCTGGAAGGAGTCCGCCGGAAAGCTCGCGAGGGCCACGTACCCGCCGCCCAGCGAGAGCAGGGAGAGCCACAACACGTAGCCCGCCTCGGGTTCGTCGCCGGGGCCCTGGGGGCGCCTCACGCGCCACCGGATCCCGTAGGCCAGAACCAGTCCGGCGATGACGACCGAGGGGATCCACCAGCCCCCGGCCTCGTCGGTGCCGTCGTCCTCGTGCCCGCCCCAGTTCACGGCCACCGTGACGGCCGCGAGGACGACGGCACCGACGAGCAGCCCGGCCCCGGTCCACGCCAGTGCGTTCCTCGCGCGCCCGTACCCCGGTCCCACCGCCCCGCCCACTTTGCGCCTCCGCTGTCGGCATCGTGCCCGGCGCACGGCCGCACCGCGCACGTGTGACCGCACCGTCCGTTATGTCCGACGACAACCTAACAGTGGGCCCCGGACGCACGCGGCGGCCTCCTCCCCTCCTCCCGGGAGGCGCGGAAGCAAGAGGGCTGGACGGCGCTCACACCGCTCGCCTTCAGGCCCCGGGCGGCTTCGGGGCCCGGTTCACTGGCCGGTGGGCCAGGTCTCCTCCTCGGACGAGTCCGGCTCGACCGGGTGCAGCGGTGTGAGCGCCCGGGTCCGGTCGACGAACACGAAGGCGTCGTAGCGCTCCTCCATGACGGTGGGGACGTAGTTTCCCCACTGGTCGCGTCCGGGGTGGTAGACCACTCCGATGGCGCGGTGCGGCAGCACCTTCCCGTCCTGGAACGGGTTGGCCGCCCCCTCCCCCGAGAGGAGCACCAGTCCCGCTGAGTTCTCGGTCGACCGGTGCAGCAGGTCCTCGACGCTCCCCTCACGCGCGGCGGGGACAGGCATCGGCTCCGGGGTCGCGCCCCACGCCCGTCCGGCGACCACCCGGCCCTCGTAGGTGCCGAAGCCGACGAGGACCGCTCCCTCGTCCCCGTGGCGTTCGCGCACCAGCTGTCCGACGTTGACCATGCCCGCGGCGGACATGTCGGTCGCCCGCGCGTCACCGACATGGGTGTTGTGCTCCCACACCACCGCCTTGGCACGCGGGCCGTAGTGCTCCATCAACCGGTCGAGCGTGTCGGCCATGTGGTGGTCGCGGACGTTCCAGGACTCGGGCCCTCCGCGCACCATCGACCGGTAGTACTGTTCGGCCCCCGCGAGCACCTCGGCGTTCTGGCGCGCGGCGAAGTCGGCGAGGCCGTCGTCGGCCGTCCCCTCCGTCCGCGCCTGGCGGCGCAGCCCGGCCAGCAGGTCGACGACCTCGGCCTCGCAGCTCTCGGGCACCAGCCGTGTCGCGTGTGCGTAGGACCGGGGGTCCTCGCCGTAGGGCTCGAAGCAGTGGTAGGCCCTCAGCGCGGGCTCCACCTGCTCGGGCACGTGCTCGCGCAGCCACCCCAGCACCGCGTACAGCGACTCCCACAGGCTGTAGACGTCCAGGCCGAAGAAGCCCACGCGCCGCTCAGCCGGAAGCTCCATGTTGTAGGCCCTCAGCCATCGCGCGAAATCCAGCACCTCGGTGTTGGCCCACATCCACCGCGGCCACCTCCGAAAGCCCTCCAGGGCCCCGCGCGGGTCCTCGGAGGCCCCCGGCGCGCCCACGACGGAGCAGTGCAGCGCCTGGCAGTCCGGCCAGTCCCCCTCCACCGAGACGAAGGAGAAGCCCGCCTCCTCGATCAGCCGCCGGGTCAGCTTCGCGCGCCAGCGGTAGAAGTCGGCGGTGCCGTGCGAGGCCTCGCCCAGCAGCACGTATCGCGCGTCACCGATCCGCTCCATGAGCGGGTCCAGCGATTTCGGTCCGGTCAGCGGCAGGACCGCGTCCGGGTCGATGCGTACCGGATCTCCGGTGCTGTCCGTTGTCATGTCGGCCCCTCCCGGGAACGGGGCTACGGGATCTGGTGCGGCCCCCGCGGGCGGGCCCGCCGCTCACCTCTCCCGTTCGCCCATGATGCGCGTGAACCAGTCGGCCGCGGCGTCGGCCACGTCCTCCAGCGCGCCCTCCTCCTCGAACAGGTGTGTGGCCTGGGGGACGACGTGGATCCGGCTCGGTCCGCCGAGCCGGTCGGCCGCCTCCTCGTTGAGCCTGAGGACCTCGGTGTCCGCACCGCCGACGATGAGCAGTGTCGGGGCCCGCACCAGCTGTAGCGCCTCCGTGCCGGCGAGGTCGGGACGGCCGCCGCGCGAGACGACCGACGAGACCGTGTCCGAGCGCTCCGCGGCGGTCCGCAGCGCCGCGGCGGCTCCGGTACTGGCGCCGAACAGTCCGATGGGCACTCCCGCGGTGTCCTCGTGGGAGGCCAGCCAGTCCACCGCCCCCGTGAGCCGTCCGGTGAGCAGGTCGATGTCGAAGCGCTGCTGCGCGGTCACGTTGTCGACGCGCTCCTCCTCGGGGGTGAGCAGGTCCAGCAGGAGCGTCGCGGTCCCCGCCAGGTTGAGTTCGCGGGCGACGGCCTGGTTACGCGGGCTGTGCCGTGAGCTCCCGCTGCCGTGCGCGAAGGCCACGACCGCGGTCGCCCCGGGGAACATGGTCAGTCGCCCGTCGAGCTGCGCGTCCGGGGTCCGTACCGTCACGTCCTGGGCGGTCATGGTGCTCTCCCTTCGTCAGGGCCGATGCGCCCGTGCGGCACACGGGCCCGCTGCTGTCCGCCGCTTCCCCGTACGCGGTCACGGCGGTCCGGACGTTTCGGGGCGGTTGCCGCCGACGGGGCGATCGCCCTCGCGTGCCCGTCGGGGATGGCGGTCCAGCAGGGCCAGCACCTCGTCATCACTGACCTGCGGGAACTCCTCGTACCACAGGCTGACCGCGCCGAAGTCCGCCGGCGTCTCCAGGCAGACGACCTGGTCGCACACGTCGGCGAGCGCGTGCACCGCGTCCCGCGCCCCCACGGGGACGGCCAGCACGAGGGACGCGGGCCCCTGCTCCCGCAGCGCGGTCAGGGCCGCACGCGCGCTCATGCCGGTCGCCAGTCCGTCGTCGACCACGACGACGTCGTATCCGGAGATCTCCGGTTCGGGTTCGCTTCCGCGGTACGCACGGACCCGTCGCCGGGCCTCCGCCTGTTCGGCCTCGGCCATGCCGGCCAGGCGCTCCTCGGGGATGCCCAGCATGTCCAGAGCTCTTCGGTCGAACAGCGGCGGGCCCTCGGACGTGGTCGCCCCGATCGCCGCCTCCGGGCTCCCGGGCGCGGGGATCTTGCGTACGACCACGACGTCCAGCGGTACGCCGACGGCCTCGGCGACGCGCTCCGCCACGGGGAGGCCGCCGCGCGGCAGCGCCAGCACGAGCGGGTTCGGCCTGTCCTGCCCCTCCACCACGCGAGCCAGTCGCTCACCCGCGTCCTGCCGGTCCTGGAACACGTTCCTCACCCCAGTCGCGTCGTTGCGGTGCACGAAGCCCGTAGCGCGGGTCGGTTCCGGGTCGTTCGGGCTCGTCTCCAGAGCGTCGCGGGACGAGCCGCCCGCTGGTGCCCTCGGCGACCGGGCTCCAGGAAGCCGACCCACTCCGGGAAGCGGTGTGCGGGGGACCGCGTTCACTCTGCTCAACGGTGTACGCGGGCCCTGTGATGTGCGTTACCCCGATGCCCTGCACGCACACATGCCGTGGCCGCGCACGGTTAGCCCCGGCCGTCCCCGCCGTGCCCGGCTTCGGTGTGCCCGGCCGCTTCCGCCTCCAACACGGAGAAGTCCCGGGCCAGGCCCCGCAGCAGGGTGGTGACCGCACGTGTGATCTCCTCCCTGTCCACCGGGGCGTGCCCGAAGAGCAGCCGGTAGTGGACCAGGGAGGCCAGGGTGTCGACCGCCAGGGTGAGATCCACGTCGTCTCGCAGATCTCCCCGCTCGTGCGCCCGTTCGAGGGTGTGGCGCACCGCCGCCCGGGGCGGGGCGAAGAGCGTGTCCATGAACCTGCGGTGCAGTTCCGCCTCGCCCGAGCAGTCGGCGAGCAGCGGGCTGAAGAACTCCGGGCCCATACAGGTGAAGGTGTGCGCGAACAGGGACAGGGCCTCGTCCAGGTCGCACAAGGTGCAGCCGGTGTTCGGCGGCTCCACGCGGCCCATGCGCCGTTCCAGCTCGGCGAGCACGAGCAGCTGGCGGTTGGGCCATCGGCGGTAGACGGCCGCCTTGCTCACTCCGGCCCTCCTGGCCACCTGCTCGATCGCCAGTCTCCGGTACCCGCCCTCCTCCAGAAGGTCGGACACGGCGTCCAGGACCGCCGTGTCTATGTGCACGTCGCGAGGCCGACCGCCTCCGCCGGAACGCTGACCCATTGACGCTCCCGCCTCTTCCTGCCTAGGATTCGATCCGATACGTACCGTATCGGAACTAGGAACGGAGAACAAGTATGGACACGGACGTACCGCCGCGTGCGGGCAGGCGCCAGTGGCTCGGACTCGGCCTGCTCGCCCTGCCGCTGTTCGTGCTGGCCATCGACGCGAGCGTCCTGTTCCTGGCCGCGCCGCACATCGCCGCGGACCTGGAACCGAGTCCGACCCAGTGGCTCTGGGCCATGGACGTCTACGGCTTCATGATCGCGGGCCTGCTCATCACCATGGGTTCGGTCGGGGACCGCATCGGCCGCAGGCGGCTGCTGCTCACCGGCTCGGTCGTGTTCGCCGCCGCCTCACTGTGGGCGGCACTGGCCGCCAGCCCGGAAGCCCTCATCGCCGCACGCGCAGCGCTCGGCGTCGCCGGGGCCACCCTGATGCCGTCCACGCTCGCGCTCATCCGGACGATGTTTCGCGACGACCGCCAGCGCACGACCGCGGTCGCGGTGTGGATGACGACGTTCTCGGTCGGTGTCGCCCTGGGCCCGCTCATCGGCGGCGCATTGCTGGAGGCGTTCTGGTGGGGGGCGGTGTTCGTCCTGGCCGTGCCGGTCATGGCCGTCGTGGTGCTGTTCGGGCCCCTCCTGCTGCCCGAGAGCCGCGATCCGGACGCGACCCGGCCCGACGCGGTGAGCGTGGTGCTGTCGATCGCGGCGATGCTCGGCGTGGTCCACGGACTCAAGGAACTGGTCGACTCCGGCCCCGACGCCTCGAACACCGCCGTGCTGACCGCCGGTATCGTCCTCGGCGCCGTGTTCGTGCGTCGGCAGCGGGCCCTCACGACACCGCTGGTGGATCCGGCCCTGTTCCGCTCCCGCGCCTTCCGCGCGGCCCTGGCCCTGCTGATCGTGGGGATCTTCACCGTCACCTCGGTGAACTTCCTCGTGCCGCAGTTCCTCCAGTCCGGCGCGGGACTGACCCCGCTGCGAGCGGGCCTGCTGACCGCGCCCATCGCCCTGTCCGCGATCGCCGGTTCCCTCACCGCGCCCGCGCTGGCCGCCCGCTGGGGCACGTCCCCGGTCATCGCGGGCGGCGCACTGCTCTCCCTGGCCGGTTATCTGGTCATCGCCCAGGTCGGCACAGACGATCCGCTGTGGGTACTGGTGGCGGGCGGTGCGCTCGCCGTGCTCGGGCTGAGCCCGACGACGGTTCTGACCACCGACATCGTGGTGGCGTCGGCTCCCGAGGAGCGCGCGGGATCGGCCGCCGCCCTTTCCGAGACCAGCGGGGAGCTCGGCGTGGCACTGGGCATCGCGGTCATGGGCAGCCTGCTGGCCGCCGTCTACCGGCTGAGGGTGGAGGGGACACTGCCTGGCGGACTGCCCGCCGACACCCTCTCCGAGGCGCGGGAGGGCATCGCTCCGGCCAGGGAGACCGCCGCGGAGCTGCCCGCGGAGACAGGAGGGGAGGTCGTCGCCGCCGCGCAGGAGGCCTTCGGGTCAGCGTTCAACACCGTGGGATACGTCTGCGCCGCCGTCACCGCCGCCCTGGCCGTGATCGCCCTCGTCGGCCTGCGCGAGCACCGCGTGGGACGGGCCGGGGAACCCTCCTGAACCACTCCGCGGGTGTCCCTCCGAGCCGCCGGACCACGCAGGACTCGTCGCCCTCGGACCGTTCCAACTCCTTTTTGTGACGACCCATCCATAAAATGGTAGCGTCCATTCCATGGGAAGACCCCGCCAATTCGACGAGGAGCGCGTGGTCCGGGCGGCCTGCCGTGAGTTCTGGGCCAAGGGGTTCGACGGAGCCTCCACCGCCGACCTGTGCCGGGCGACCGGACTGACCCGCAGCAGTCTCTACAACACCTTCCACTCCAAGGAGCACCTGTTCCGCCGGGCGCTCTCCTACTACGTCAACGCCATGACCGCGCGCCAGGGGACCGTCCTGGACTCCTCCGAGGGCAGCGGACTGGACCGGATCCGTTCACTGCTCACCGTGATCGTGGACGACGAGATGGCCAACCAGGAGAGCGGCCTCGGCTCGGGGTGCTTCACCGTCAACACCATCACCACGTTCGCCTCGCGCAACCCGGACATCGCCCGGGTGGTGGAGGCCGACCTGGACAGGCGCCTGTCCTCTCTGCGTCTGACCGTCATGGACGGCCAGCTCGACGGCTCCGTCGCCGCCGACCGCGATCCCGGCGACCTGGCCTGGTACGTGGCCTCACTCGTCTCCGGGATGAGGGTCTCGGCCCAGTCGGGCGCCGGACGCCGGGTCCTGGCGGGCATCGCCTCCACCGGGATCGAGGCGCTCAGGCCCTGACACGCCGCCCCCACCAACCCCCGTCGCCGCCGCACGTTCGTCGGCGCCCCGCCTCGGCGCGACCTCCTCCACCCCTTTTTCGTGCTCCAGTTTTGGTCTGGTCGATCCAAAACAAAGAAGGAAGACCCATGCCCAAGTCGGTCCACCTCATGGCGCTCGGCATCTTCACCATGGTCACCAGCGAACTCCTCGTCGGCGGTCTCATGCCGCAGATGTCCGAGGATCTGGGGGCCACCATCCCCCAGATCGGCTACCTCATCACCGCGTTCGCGCTGGCGATGGTGCCCGCCGCCCTGGCCGCGCGCCGTGTGGGCCACGAGGCCGCCGACACCTTCGTCCCACCGGTGCCCGTCCGACACGGGGAGCAGGACCGCTCCCCCACCTGTGCTTGAGGGAGGGACCCTCCAGCGGGGGACGCGGAGGTTCGCTTTCCCGAAGAGCGGGCAGGGGATCTGAACAGTGACCAGCCACCACGCGGTGAGGATGTCGACATGAGCTACGACGAGTTCCTGAACGAGGTCCGCGAGTTGGGCGAATACGCCGACCGGGAGGAGGCCGACCAGGTCAGCCGTGCGGTGCTCGGCGTACTGGCGCCCCGGCTTCCGGCCAACGGAGCTGAGCACCTGGTCGCGCAGCTCCCCGACGAACTCAGCGACGCGGTGCGCCAGGGAGAGCTCCTCGACGCGGAGTCCTTCGGGGTCGAGGAGTTCCTCACCCGGGTGGCCGCGGCCACAGGCGCCCGGCCCAAGACCGCCGAGTGGGACGCCAGCGCGGTACTCACCACCGTCGCCGACAGGGTCACCGGGGGCCAGCTCAACCACCTCCTGAGCCAGCTCCCCTCCGGCTACGCCGTCCTGTTCGGCAAACCGGAACTGAGCGACTGACCGGCCGCGCGCCCCACCGGAAAGAGCGGAAGAGCGTGTCCGGTGGAGCGCGCGGGCCCCTCCGCGCGGGGATGCCCGAGCGAACGGACACTGTCAGCGGAAGACGGCGAGGGCCCTGCTCCATCCGCATAGATGCCTTGACAGTTATATAACTGCCGAGGCATTATTTGGGCATGCCCGACCTGTTCACCGTCCTCGCCGAGCCCAGCCGGCGCCGCATCCTGGACACGCTGCGCGAGAGCGATGGACTGCTCGTCAAGGACCTGGTCTCCGCGCTGGGACTGACCCAGCCGAACGTGTCCAAGCACCTGCGCGTACTGCGCACCGCCGGACTGGTCGCCGAGACCGCCGAAAGGCAGGGGCGGCGCTACCGGATGCGGCCCGAGGGGCTGCGGGACGTGGACGACTGGCTGCGCCCCTACCGGGCGTTCTGGACGGGCAGGCTGGACGATCTGGGCGACTACCTCGACTCCACCCGTTCGCACGAAGGGCCACAGCCATGACCACCCAGGTACGCGTCGACACGAGCACCCCGGGCATACCCGTCCTGCGCTTCACCCGCCGCTACCAGCACCCGCTGCCAGCGGTCTGGGCGGCCCTGACCACCGGGGAGGCACTGAGCCGGTGGTTCCCCTGCCAGGTGGAGATCGACGCGCGCCGGGGCGGTTCGCTCACGCTGACCTTCCCGGGCGAGGCCCCGGAGGTCGTGCCCATCACCGAGTTCGACCCTCCGCACACACTCGCGTTCCGGTGGGCCGAGGAGGATCTGCGCTGGACCCTGGAGGAGGACGGTGACGGGTGCGTTCTCCGGCTCTCCAACACCGTCGCCGACCCCGCGTGGACGGCGAACACGGCGGCCGGGTGGGACGTGTGCCTGGACGCGCTCGCCGCGGTCCTCGACGGGCGCCCCCCGCGGGCCGGGGCCGGTCCGAACGAGAAGCTCATCGCCCACTACCGGTCCGTGCTCGGCACCGGCTAGGGACCAGACCGACCCGCCACCGAGGCCGCTACACGGCGCACCCCGGTACGCGGTCGGATCCTCGTGCCGCTCACGCCGACCGGTTACCTCGCGTCCCGGCGGACGACCGTCTTCTTCCCCTTGATGGTGCTGCCGCGCAGTGCGGTGATCACCTCTTCGGCCGCGGACTCGGGGACCTCCACCAGCGAGAAGCGGTCGGCGATCTCGATCGCTCCGATGTCGCGTCCCTTGAGGTCCGACTCCCCCGCGATCGCGCCGACCAGGTCCTGCGGCCGGATCCTGGCACTGCGCCCGGCACCGACGAAGAGGCGCGTCATCTCGCCCGACGACGGGCGGCCACGCCCTCCCGAACGTCCCGCCGTCTCACGGCGGCCGCGCTGATCCCGCGTGGGCTTGACCGTGATCTCCGGGATCTCCTCCTCATCGGTCGTGGGGCCACCAGCCTCGTGCGCCAGTTTCACCGCGGCGAGCGCCACGTCCACGATGTCGAACTCGTCGGCGAGCGTCTCGACCACGACGCGGAAGCGCTCCAGGTCGTCCCCGTCCTCCAGGAGGCTCTCGTTCAGCGAGGCGCGCGTCAGCTCCAGGCGCCGAGTCCGCATGTCCGCGATGCTCGGTACCTTCTCGATCGGGATCCGGCTCTTGGTCGCCCGGCCGACGGCCTTGAGCATCCGGTGCTCGCGCGGCTCCACCAGGGTGATGGCCACACCCTCACGGCCGGCCCGACCGATCCGGCCGATCCGGTGCACGTAGGTGTCGGTCGCGGAGGGCACGTTGTAGTTGACCACGTGGGTGAGCTGTTCGACATCGAGTCCGCGTGCGGCCACGTCGGTCGCGATGAGCAGCTCCGCCGTACCGTTTCGCAGGCGCCCCATCACGCGGTCGCGCTGCTCCTGGCTCATGCCGCCGTGCAGGGCCTCGGCCCGGTAGCCCCGTCCGTTCATCGTTTCCGTGAGTACGTCGACCTCCTCACGTGTACGGCAGAAGACGATCGCGGCCGTCGGCGCCTCCACGTCCAGCACGCGTCCGAGCGCCGCCGGCTTGTGCGCTCGCGGAACCATGTAGGCGCTCTGCCGCACCAGCGGTGTCTCGCCCGGCGCGGTCGTCTCCTGCTTGACCTGGGTCCGGACCGGGTTGCGCAGGTGCCGCTGCGCGATCGCGTTGATGCGTTGGGGCAGGGTCGCGGAGAAGAGGACCGTCTGGCGGTCCTCCGGCGTCTCCTGGAGGATGGCCTCGATGTCCTCGGCGAACCCCATGTCGAGCATCTCGTCCGCCTCGTCGAGGACGACCATCTCCAGGGAGTCCAGGGAGAGTGTGGCACGACTCATGTGGTCGAGCGCGCGCCCGGGTGTGGCCACCACGACGTCGGCACCGCGCTCGAGGGCGCGGATCTGCCGGCCGATCGGCTGCCCGCCGTAGATCGGCAGGACGCGCGCACCCAGCACCCGGCCGTAGCGGTGGACCGCCTCCGACACCTGGATGGCCAGCTCACGCGTCGGCGCGAGGACCAGGGCCGTCGGCTCCGGGCCCCTGTTGCCCCGGGCCAGCCGCTGGAGGATGGGGAGTGCGAACGCGGCGGTCTTGCCCGTGCCCGTCGCGGCCTGTCCGAGCAGGTCGTGCCCCTCCAGCAGGGGTGGGATGGCCTCGCGCTGGATCGGGGTGGGCTCCTCGTAGCCGAGACTGACGAGCGCGTCCAGAAGCTCGCTCCGTAGCGACAGACCGGAGAAACCCGTCGTGCCGTCGATTGGGGACTGGGGCATGGTCGAGCTCCTTGTACAGAAGGTTTACACAGGTCCGCGCTGGTGCCTTGTCCCACCCGCGGGACGTCAACACTCTGCGACTACCCAGGGTCCCACCTCTGGAGACTCCGGCGCCAACGGACCGGCCTCCGTCATCGGCGGTGGACACCTACGGCGGTGTCGGCATCGCGGTGGACACCACCGGGATGGTCCTGCCAGAACCGGTCCTGGAGACCGCCGAGGAGGAGTACGACCGCATGTTCGCGATCAACGCGAAGGCGGGATACCCCTTCGTCCAGGAGGCCGGACGCCGTCTGAACGACCACGGCGGGATCATCAGCCTGGGCGCCTCCCTACTCGCTGCCTCCACCGACGGTTGGTGGTTCACCGGGCGGACGCTGTTCCCCGGCGGGGGCTGTACCACGCGCTGACCGGCGCCCTCCACACACCGCCTGCACGCTCCGGGACGCCCTCCTCGACGCCGTCTCCCCGTGACGGGCCGCCCCCGCATGCCCCTCGTCGCCGCGGTCGTACCGGGGCCGGGAGGGTTCTTCGGCGTGGGGGTTGTCACAGGGGCAAGTGTTTCCTAACATAGCGAACATTCGTCGAATCGATTCGACAAGCACGTGCGCCGGTTTGTCGAAGCGCTTCGACAACAAGTTGGGGAGGGCTCGATGGTGACCATCAAGGACGTCGCCGCGGCGGCGGGGGTGGCGCCGAGCACGGTTTCCTACGTGCTCAGCGGATCACGCAAGGTCTCCGAACGGACCCGGACCGCTGTACGGGCAGCGATCGACGAGCTGGAGTACCACCCCAACGCGGGCGCGCGCTCCCTGCGCAGCACCCGCACCAACGTGATCGCGCTGGCCCTGCCGCTGCCCTCGTCCGGCTATCTGCCGGTCGGCGGACGGTTCATGTACGGACTGAGCCGCGCCGCCGGGGGCCTGGGCTATGACCTGCTGCTCCTGACCGTCCACGACGGCGACGCCGGAGCGCACGGACTGGAACGCGCGGCACGCAGCAGACTCGCCGACGCCGCGGTGATCATGGGTGTGGAGATGGAGGATCCCCGCATCGGCGCGATGGACGCGCTGGGGTTCCCCGTGGTGGTGCTCGGCCGCCCCTCCGACGAGGACGCCGCCCCCTGGGCCGACCTCGACTGGGAGGAGGCCGCGGTCGCGTCGCTGCGCCTGCTGCACGACGCCGGCCACCGCAGGCTGTGCTTCCTGTCGACGGTAGGGAAGGACATCGCCTCGGGTCGCAGCTACTCAGTCCGCGGCCTGCGCGGGGCCCGACGCGCCGCCGCCGAACTCGGTGTCCCCGTACCCTCCCTCCCCTCCGCCAAGGACCCTGCCGAGCTGTACCAGCGCCTGGACGCACTGCTGGGCGCAGGGGACGCGCCCACCGCGCTCGCCGTGCAGCACCCGGCGGCCGTACCCGGCATCCTGCGCCACCTGGCGGAACGCGGGATCGACGTGCCGGGGGACGTCTCACTGGTGGCCATCGGAAGCTTCCCCGAAGACCTCGGAGGGCTCGACGTGACCCGGATCGAGCTGCCCGTCGAGCGGATGTCGTCGGCCGTGGCCCGGTTGGCCGTCGCCGCCGTGTCCGGAGACCCCGCGCTTCCCGAGGGGCGGAGTGAGCTCATCCCGCCCGAGATCACCCGCGGAGGGACGGTCGCACCCCCGATCTGACCCGGGGCCACCCGCCCGACCGGCTCGGTGGCCCCCTCGCCCATCGCACACCGAACCGACGCACCCCCGACGGCGACAGTCGCGCATCGCCTCCCGATGCGACCACTGCGCCCACCTCCCCGCCGAAGAGGGCCCGATGCACGAACACCCCCACCGTCCGCCCCGATCAGTGTCCGCGGCCGCCTGCGCCGTGGCACTCGCCCTGGCAGCCGTGGGCTGCGCGGCCGAACGCGACCCGAACGTGTACACGATCATGAACTCGGGAACCGACGAGCCGTACCACACCTGGGACCAGGAGGTCATGGACGCCTGCGGCGCCCAGGCGGGCGTGGACGTACGCCAGCTCAGCGTGCCCGCCGACCAGCTCGTTCCCAAGGCCCTGAGGATGGCCTCCTCGAACTCGCTGCCCGACGTCATCTCCCTTGACGGCTCGGACATGCCGCAGTTCGCGGCGGTCGACGGCCTGGTCCCGTTGGAGGACCTCGGCCTGTCCACGGAGCACCTGTCCGAGGGTGCGCTCGCCATCGGCAGCTATGAGGGCGTGTACTACGGCGCGGCCCGATCGGTGAACTCCATCGGCCTCTTCTACAACACGGACGTCCTGGCGGAGGCGGGCGTCGAGCCGCCGCGGACCTGGGAGGAACTGCGGGCCTCCGCCGCCGAGCTGACCGAGGGGAGCCGCTACGGCCTCGCCATCAGCGCGCTGTCCACCGAGGACGGCGTCTACCAGTTCCTGCCGTGGCTGTGGTCCAACGGCGGCGACGAGAGGGAGCTCTCCTCGCCGGAGTCGGTCGAGGCGCTCGAGTACGTCGTCTCGCTGGTCGAGGAGGGGTCGGTCTCGTCTTCGGCGGTCAACTGGACGCAGGCCGACGCCAACGACCAGTTCATCGCGGGCAACGCGGCCATGATGGTGAACGGCCCGTGGCAGATGCCGGTCCTACGGGAGCACCCCGACCTCGAATGGGCCGTGTCGGAGATCCCCGTTCCCGAAGCCGGGGACACCTCGGTCGCACCGATCGGCGGGGAGACCTACACCGTTCCGGTCAACGCCGAGGATCCCGGCCGCGAACGGGTCGCCGCCGAACTCGTGGCATGCCTGACCACGCCGGAGGCACAACTGGACTGGTCGACCAAGGGCAGCAACGTACCCCTGGACCCCGAGGCGGCCGAACAGTACCGCGAGGAGGTCCCGGAGCTGGCTCCGTTCGTGGACCAGGTGCGCACCGCGCGCAGCAGGACCGAGCACGTCGGCACCGATTGGAACGCTTACTCACAGGCCATCGGCACCGCGCTCCAGGCCGCGCTCACGGGCGAGGCGAGTCCTCGGGACGCGATGGAGAGGGCGCAGGCGCAGGTCGAGGCGGAGCTGGAGAACCGGTCATGACGATCCACGCGACCACGGCGCCGCAGCGGCGCCGGACCCTCACGAAATGGCTGTTCATCGCCCCCGCGCTGCTGTACATGCTGCTGTTCTTCGGGTACCCGCTGGTCCGCAACGTGGTGATGAGCTTCCAGGACTACACGTTCTCCACGTACTTCACCGGAGAGGCACCGTTCAACGGCCTGGAGAACTGGCGGGCCGTGTTCGCCAACGAGCTGTTCGGCGCCTCCCTGTGGCACACCCTCCTGTTCACGCTGGGGTCGCTGGCGGGCCAGTTCAGCATCGGCATGGCGCTGGCGGTCTTCTTCAGCCGCCGGTTCCCGCTGTCGGGGATCATGCGGTCCCTGCTCCTGTTGCCCTGGCTGATCCCCATGGTGGTGGCCGGCACCGTCTGGCGCCGGGTCCTCGACCAGGAGACCGGCGTACTGAACGAGTCGTTCCAGGCGCTGCACCTCACGTCGTCGGCCGTTCCCTGGCTGAGCAGCCCCGACCACGCGCTGCTGTCGGTCGTGCTGGTCAACATCTGGATCGGCATCCCCTTCAACATGGTGATCCTCTACGGCGGTCTCCAGGAGATCCCGGCAGAGCTGCGCGAGGCCGCCGTGCTGGACGGCGCGGGCCCGTTCCGGAGCTTCTTCGGCGTGGTCCTGCCCATGCTGCGGCCCGTGGTGACCGTGGTGCTGGTGCTGGGCTTCATGTCGACCGTGAAGATCCTGGACCTGGTGCTGGCGCTCACCAACGGAGGACCGGCGCACTCCACGGAGACGCTGGGCACCCTCACCTACCAACTGTCGTTCCTTCAGCTCGACTTCGGCCAGGGCGCCGTCGTCGGCAACGTCCTGATCGTCATCAGCATGGTGTTCGCGGTGCTCTATCTGCGCGCCAACCGTGGAGGTGTCACCCGATGAGCGCCGTGCCCGACAGTGCCGCCCCCGATGCCTCCCTCCCGGCGGGACAGGCCCGGCGGGACAGGCCGCCGAACGCCGCCCCGCGGCGACGACCGCGCATGACGCGTAAGGCCCGGGGCGATGCCGCGAGCGTCGTGTTCGGGGTCCTCGTCCTGGCCGTCCTGCTGTTCCCGCTGTACTGGATGGTCAACACCGCGTTGCAGCCGGGAGCCGCGATGGCCGAGCTCCGATGGTTCCCGCAGGCACTCGACCTGGGCAACTTCCAGCGGGCCTGGGAGTCGCAGGCGGGCAACCTGCTCACCTCCATCCTGGTGGCGCTCGGCGCGGTCGCGGTCTGCCTGGCCGTCGCCGCCCCGGCCGCCTACGCCCTGGCACGGTTCCGGCTCCGCGGTGCGGAACCGGTCGTGTTCGCCACCCTGATCACCCAGATGGTCCCGGGCATCGTCGTGGCGAACGCGCTGTACAACGCCTACGTCGAGCTGGAACTGGTCAACTCCTACCTCGGGCTGATCCTGGCCGACGCCTCCCTGGGCATTCCCTTCACGATCGTCCTTCTGCGCGCGTTCATGGTGTCCATCCCCGAGGAGGTGCTCGAGGCCGGGATGCTCGACGGCGCCGGGCAGCTGCGCGTCCTGGTCTCGGTCGTGCTGCCGATGAGCCGCAACGCGCTGATCACCGGCGGCCTGTTCACCTTCCTGTTCGCGTGGTCGGACTTCCTCTTCGCGCTGACCCTGAACACGACCGACGCGGTGAAGCCCGTGACGCTCGGCATCTACGAGTACATCGGCGCGCACGTCGGGGACTGGGGCGCCGTCATGGCCGTGGCCGTCCTCTCCTCGATCCCCGCGGCGGTGCTACTGGTCGTCGCGCAGAAATACGTGGCGTCCGGCATCTCCGGCGGATCGATCAAGTAAGCCACCGTCCGCATCACCAGTGAACCGAGACAAGAACAAGAGGGAAGACCACCCATGAAGTTCACCGATGGCTTCTGGCAGATGAGGGAGGGCGTCCGCGCGCACTACGCGCGTGAGGCGCGCGACGTCCGAGCGCATGACGACCGGTTCACCCTCTACGCTCCCGTGCGTCCGATCGGGCACCGCGGGGACACGCTGAACACACCTCTGGTCACGGTCGACTGCTGGTCGCCCGCTCCCGACGTGATCGGCGTTCGGACCACACACCTGGCGGGTTCGGTCCGACGCGCGCCGGCGTTCGACGTGCGCGGTGGCCCCGACGCCGCCCCCACGGTGACGCGTGGCGGCTCCTCCGTCGAGCTGACCAGTGGAGCGCTGTCCCTGCGCGCGGACACCGACGGCCCCTGGCGGATGGAGTTCCGCGCCGGCGGAGCCACGCTGACCAGCGTCGACGCGAGGGGAGCCGGCTTCGTCGAGAAGTCGGACGGCACCCACCACATGCTCGGGCAGCTGTCGCTGGGGATCCGCGAGCTCGTGTACGGCATGGGCGAGCGGTTCACCCCGTTCGTGCGCAACGGCCAGACGGTGGACATCTGGCAGGCCGACGGCGGCACGAGCAGTGAGCAGGCCTACAAGAACGTGCCGTTCTACCTGACCAACCGGGGTTACGGGGTGTTCGTGGCGCACTCCGGCCCGGTCTCGTTCGAGGTCGGCTCGGAGTCGGTGGGCCGCGTGCAGTTCAGTGTCGAGGACCAGGCCCTGACGTACTACGTCGTCCACGGGTCGAGTCCCAAGGAGATCCTGGCCAAGTACACCGCGCTCACCGGCCGCCCCGCGCTGCCTCCGCCGTGGTCGTTCGGGCTGTGGCTGTCCACGTCGTTCACCACCTCCTACGACGAGGACACGGTGAACCGGTTCATCGACGGCATGACGAGCCGGGACGTGCCGCTCAGCGTGTTCCACTTCGACTGCTTCTGGATGCGCGAGTTCCACTGGTGCGACTTCGAGTGGGACCCGGAGGTCTTCCCCGACCCCGTCGGTATGCTCTCCCGGCTCAAGGACCGCGGGCTGCGGACCTGCCTCTGGATCAACCCCTACATCGCCCAGCGGTCGGCGCTGTTCGAGGAGGGCGCCAGACTGGGGCACCTGGTCCGGCGGCCGGACGGGACCGTGTGGCAGTGGGACATGTGGCAGGCGGGGATGGCACTGGTGGACTTCACGTCCCCGGACGCCCGCGCGTGGTACGCCGACAAGCTCAAGCCCCTACTGGACATGGGCGTGGACTGCTTCAAGACCGACTTCGGCGAACGGATTCCGACCGACGTCGTGTGGTCGGACGGCTCCGACCCGCACGGCATGCACAACTACTACGCACAGCTCTACAACGGGACGGTGTTCGATCTGCTGCTCCGTGAACGGGGAGAGGGAGAGGCCGTCCTCTTCGCGCGCTCGGCCACGGCGGGCGGCCAGAGTTTCCCTGTGCACTGGGGCGGCGACTGCGCCTCCACGTTCGAGGCCATGGCGGAGAGCCTGCGCGGTGGACTGTCCCTGGGACTGTCGGGTTTTGGCTTCTGGAGCCATGACATCGGCGGTTTCGAGGGCACCCCCGAACCCGCGCTGTTCAAGCGGTGGCTCGCGTTCGGCCTGCTCTCCTCGCACAGCAGGCTGCATGGCAGCCGTTCCTACCGGGTGCCGTGGGACTTCGACGACGAGGCTACCGACGTGGCCCGCATGTTCACCCGGCTGAAGTGCAGGCTCATGCCCTACCTGTTCGGAGCGGCCCGCCAGGCCCACCGACAGGGCGTGCCCATGATGCGCGCGATGCTGCTGGAGTTCCCCGACGACCCGACCTGCCACCACCTGGACACGCAGTACATGCTGGGCGACGACCTCCTGGTCGCCCCCGTCCTGAGCGCGGACGGATCCGTTGAGTACTACGTCCCCGAGGGCGTGTGGACCCACCTGCTCACGGGCGAGACCGTGCGTGGCCCGGCCTGGCGCCGCGAGGTCCACGGCTTCGACTCCCTGCCCCTGCTGGTCCGCCCCCGCGCCGTCCTGCCCGTCGGCGCGGTGGCCGACCGCCCCGACTACGACTACACGGACGGCCTGACCCTGCACGTGTACGGCGCCGGGGACACGGCCCCCACAGCTGACTCCCCCACCGTCGTACCGGCCGCCGACGGCTCCGTCGCGGCGGCCTTCCGTACCGTGCGCTCCGAGGACGGAGTCACCGTGGAGGCCGACACCGCTCCGGCCCACGGTTGGAGGGTCCTCCTGGTCGGTGTGCACGGCGCCGAGTCCGCCGATCCCTCCGCCGAGGCCACCACGACGGACGAGGGCACCCTCTTCTCGGTTCCGGCCGGCGCCGCCCGTCTCCACCTAAACCTGCCCTGACCTGCGACTTCGGTGTCCAGGGCCGCGGCTCTGGGCACCGGATCCGGCGGCAGCCAAATATTCTTCCAACTGGGGCGCCTGATGCGGAATACATCTCGGGTCAGGTTGTTGTACTGAGTGATCGTAGTTTTCTGTGTAGGTGTTTGACCTTGTGTTTAACGCTCGCGGGAGTCGACGCGGGCGGTTGTCCGGCCATGATTGGTGGGGCGCGCCGCTACTCGAGTGCGATCACGGATCCGAACCGTGGATCCGTACCCCATCAACTGTCAGGAGACAGACATGGCTCAGGGAACCGTGAAGTGGTTCAATGGCGACAAGGGCTTCGGCTTCATCAGCCAGGACGAGGGCGGCCCCGACGTCTTCGTTCACTACAGCAACATTGAGGGCAGCGGCTTCCGCAACCTGGACGAGAACCAGCGTGTGGAGTTCGACGTCACCCAGGGCCCCAAGGGCCCGCAGGCCGAGCAGGTTCGCGGCGTCTAAGACCCGCGTGCGTGCCACGGCGAGGCTGACACGCCTTCCGTAACGCCGAAGCCGCCCCCCGCCTTCCGAGGCGGGGGGCGGCTTTTTCGTGTCATGGTCGGCCCCGGCGCGGGACCAGGACCGCTCCGGCGAGCGGTACCAGCACGAGCAGGAGCCAGGGAAGCGGCCCGCCGGCGTCGAGGAGCGCTCCTGCGGGCACGAGCACCGTCAGCCCGGACACGGAGGAGAGCGTCCCCGTGAACAGGCCGAGGTGGCGGGCCGATGATGTTCCCGCCTGCCCGACCACGGAGGACAGGGCGAACACCCGATCCTCGAAGAATCCGGGCTGCCCGTGCGAGCGGTCCATCTCACGGGGGTCCTCGACCGCCACCTGTGGCCCCATACGCCCGCCTACGACCGGCACGTCTACGAACTCTTCCTCGTGTGCGAACCGCTGGCTGGCCTCGACCCCGCCTTCAGCAGCGCCGAGACCAGCGAGGCAGCGTGGTTCGACACGGACAGCCTGCCGGAACCGTCCGTGGCACGCGTGCTATCCGAACAGATCGCGCTGCTCCACGAGCACTGGACGGACCCCGGCCCCGCGCACGTGGACTGAGGGCTCGTCCCGTCCGAATTTCTCGGCGGCCTGGCCGGAGTTCACTGATCGAGCGTCTGGTGCCGGACGAGACCATGGTTTCGGCGGTACCAGTCGAATGTGCGTTCCATGCCGTCCTCGAACGTCACCCGCGGCCGAAAGCCCAACTCCTCGAAGATCTTCGTTGAGTCGACCGCGTAGCGACGGTCGTGCCCCTTGCGGTCCGGTACGTACTCGATCCTCTCCTTGCCGGTTCCAAATCGGACGAGCAGCCGTTCCGCCAGCTCCACGTTGGTCATCGCCGCCGTGCCGCCGATGTTGTAGACCTCACCCGGGGCGCCGGAGGTGCGTACGGCCTCAAGCGCCCGCACGTGGTCATCCACGTACAACCAGTCGCGCGTGTTCCGCCCGTCTCCGTAGATCGGCAGGTTCCCGCCCTCCATGAGCCTGGTCAACAGGACCGGGACGAGTTTCTCCGGGTACTGGCGCGGTCCGAAGTTGTTCGCGCAACGGGTGATGCGCACGTCCAGACCGTGGGTGCGGGCGTAGGAGAGGGCGACCAGGTCGGCGGATGCCTTGGACGCGGAGTAGGGCGAACTCGGGCGCAGCGCCGCGCTCTCGTCGGCGGCCCCTTCCGTCAGGGAACCGTAGACCTCGTCCGTCGAGACTTGCAGGAAGAGCTCCGTGCCGTGGCGAACGGCCGCGTCGAGAAGGGTCTGCGTACCCAGGACGTTGGTTCGCACGAACGCACCGCCGTCCTGGATCGAGCGGTCCACATGGGACTCGGCGGCGATGTTCACGATCTGGTCGTGCCGTGCCACCAGGCCGTCCACGAGATCCGCGTCGCGGACGCATCCCCTGACGAACGTGAAGTCCGGGTGGTGCCACAGGGCACTCAGGTGATCGGTGTCGCCGGCGTAGGTGAGCTTGTCCAGAACGGTGACGGCCGTACGGCCGTTCCCCCCGGAGCCGAGCAGGGCCTCGACGTGGGCTGATCCGATGAAACCCGCGCCTCCGGTCACCAGGACCCGGGTGGCCTCGGCATCCCTTCTCATGAGGCCAGCCACGCCCTGCTGTGGTCCCCGAGGGTGAGACGGTGTCCGCCCCCGGCCGCGGACGTACCGGAGACCACGGCTCCTCGACCTATGAACGAGCCAGTCAGCGAGTCGACCCGCTCCACGGACGCCTCCTCCATGACGACCGAGGAACCGATACGGCTGCCCCGGATCCTGCACTCGGGCCCGATGGTGGTGAAGCGTTCGACGGCGGAGCAGTCGATGACCGCCCCCGGGCCTATCACGGCGGGACCGTACAGGCGCGACCGGCGGACCACGGCTCCCTCGGCGACGTGGACCGGACCCACGACGGTGCTCTCGGAGTCGACGCTTCCCTCCATGAGCCTGCGTGTGGCGCCCAGCGCGACACGGTTCGCGTCGAGGAGGTCCCCAACGTTGCCCACGTCGCACCACGCTCCCGTGAGGGGTTCAGCGGTCACCGGCCGGCCCCGCTCGATCATCCACTGAAGGGCGTCGGTGATCTCCAGTTCCCCACGGGACGAGGCGGGGACGGAGCGCACCGCCTCGTGGATGGCGGGCGTGAAGGCATAGATCCCCACGAGCGCGAGATCGCTCCGCGGCCTCACGGGTTTTTCCTCGACGCGCACCACCCTGCCCTGTTCGCCGAGTTCGGCTACGCCGAAACGGGAGGGGTCACCGACCCTGCGGACGAGCAGGCTCGCGTCGAAGCCGCTCTGACCTGCACGGGAAACGAAGTCCGAGATGCCTTCACCAATATAGTTGTCCCCGAGGAACAGCAGGAAGTCATCGTCTCCGAGAAACTCTCGTGAGGTGCGGACGGCATGGCCGATACCGAGCGGCTTCCACTGGTCGATGTAGGTCGCGCGCACGCCGAATTGCGAACCGTCCCCCACGGCCCTTCGGATCTGGTCGCCGGTCGTCCCGACGACCACTCCGACGTCCTTGATGCCGGCCAGGGCCACGGTTTCCAGAACGTGAAAGAGAACCGGTTTGTTTGCCACGGGCAGCAGCTGCTTGGCCGTGGTGTGGCTGAACGGACGCATACGACTCCCCGTCCCACCTGCAAGAATGAGCGCCTTCACGGTTATCTCCTCGCGTGGATCAGGAGCGCACCTCCTGCCTGGCTGGGATCGGGGCAACCCAACCACACCCCCGAAGAGCTACGCAAGACTTTTCTGTTCCTTGCGCAATCCATTGACACGCATATCGCGCTCTGCTTCACTCTTCACTGCCGCAGCCCAGGACGCCGGGCCAGCCATCCGACCTTCCGACCTTGTGCGAGAGTGCCATTAACCAGGTCTGAAGTGCGAGAATTCCATCCGAAGGGATGCCTGCATGCAGGAGGCCAACCAGGAAGAAAGCCTTGCCAGAACACAGCAAGGTCTTTCTTCCCCCGACTGCGGGAGACAGGAACGATGGCTGAAACGCGAGAGCGCGCATGTCGCGCCCGGCGCCACTGACGAGGCCGCGTTCGGCCGTCGGGTCTTCACCAGCGGTAACGGGTCCACGCTGACCGACATGGACGGCAACACCTACGTGGACCTCGCGGCCGGGGCCCTGACGCAATCACTCGGGCACGCCCATCCCGAAACCGTCGAGGCTCTCAGCGCACAGGCCCAGCAGCTGTGGAACGTCCACGACTCGGCGTTTCCGGAACGGGCCGAACTGTGCGAGCTGTTGGCACGGGCCCTGCCACCGGAGCTCGACACCTACGCCTTCTTCTCCACGGGGGCCGAAGCCGTCGAGGCCGCTCTGCGCCTGGTCCAGCGCACCGCTCCGCCCGAACGCAACCGGATCGGCGCCCTGCGCAACGGCTTCCACGGAAAGACCATGGGCGCTCGGATGCTGGTGCACTGGGACGTCGGCACCCAGTCCTTCGCCGGAAACAGCGTGCTGGGGTACTCCCCCTACTGCTACCGGTGTCCGCTGGAACTCGAATACCCCTCCTGTGAACTGCGCTGCGCCTCCCTCGTACGTCGTCACATAGCAGAGAAACCGAATATCTCCGCGCTGGTCTTCGAACCCGTGCAGGGAGCGGCGGGGGTGATCACACCGCCCCCCGGATACTGGGAGACGGTAGCGCGGGCGTGTCGGGACAACGGTGTCCTCCTGGTCGCCGACGAGGTCCTCACCGGGGGCGGCCGCACCGGCTCCTTCCTCGCCAGCGAAGAGGTCGGGGTGCGCCCGGACCTGGTCGTCATGGCCAAGGGCACCGCCAACGGCTTTCCCTTCTCAGTGCTCGCCGGCCCCCGGAAGCTCATGAACCGCCCCTCGGCCTCCGAGCCCGGTGCCTACGCCTCCACCTACGGCGGCAACCCCCTGGGAGTCGCCGCCGCGACCGCCACGCTCAGGGTGGTCGAGCGCGATGCCCTGGCCGAACGCGCGAAAGAGCTGGGCACGCTCGTGGACGAACGGCTCGCGAGGATGCGGGACCGTTTTCCCAGCATCGGAGACGTCCGGGGCATCGGCCTCCTCCACGGCGTGGAGTTCGTCCGCGACCGCGCCACACGTGAGCCCGCGCCCGACATCGCGCGCGAGGTCTACAAGGCCGCGCTCGACCTCGGAGTACGGACCTCCCTGGGAGGCCACATCATCCGTGTCAGCCCGCCCCTGAACATCGGCGAGGAGACTCTGGAGTCGGCTCTGAGCTCCCTCGAACGCGCCCTGGAGCGAGTGGAGGGTACTTGATCACCGTCGAAAACCTCGTCAAGGAGTTCCGCGTACCCGAGCGTGAGACAGGCCTGGCGGGAAGCCTGCGCACACTCTTCACACGCAGGTACCGCACCATCAGGGCCGTCGACGGCATCTCCTTCGAGATCCCCGCGGGCGCCAAGACGGCGTACCTGGGCACCAACGGCGCCGGAAAGTCCACGACCGTCAAGATGCTCACGGGCATCATGACGCCCACGTCGGGACGCTGTCTGGTCAGGGGCCTGGAGCCCTACCGGAACCGTCGGCGCACGGCGCACAGGATCGGTGTGGTGTTCGGGCAGCGGAGCCAGCTCTGGTGGGACCTGTCCGTCCCCGACTCCTTCCGCATCCTGCGCCGCATCTACGACATCCCCGAACCGGTGTACCAGCGCAACCTCAAGCTCTTCCGGGAACTGCTCGACATAGATTCGCTGGCGACGACCGCGGTACGCCAGCTCAGCCTGGGCCAGAGGATGCGCGCCGAGATCGCGGCGAGCCTCCTCCACGACCCCGAGGTACTTTTCTGGGACGAACCGACGATCGGACTCGACATGGTCCTCCAGGAAGCGGTTCGGGAGTTGGTCAACCGGGTCAACCGGGAGCTCGGTACAACGGTCCTCCTCACCAGTCACGACCTCGCCGACATCACGAGCATCTGCGACACGGCCCTGGTCGTCGACCACGGGCGGGTGATCCACCAGGGGCGGATCGACCGGCTGCTGAGCACCGCGGGGCAGCGCTCCGTGGTCTTCGAGTACCAGGGCGGCCCCAGCACGGAGGCGGTGGCCGCCGAGGTGGAGCACGTCCTCCCGGGGACCCGGGTACGTGCTGACGGCCACCGGGTGAGGGTCGACTATCCGGTCGGCCTGCTCTCTTCCCGGCAGGTCCTCACCTTCCTCCTGGAGCGCGTCGACCTGACCGACTGCTACGTTCCCGAGCCCGACCTGGGCTCGGTCCTCAAGGAGCTTTACACCCGCGACGGGCACCGGGACCACACACCGGACGGGGCAGCGTGACCCTCCTGCGCCGGATCTCCCGATACACCCCGTTCGTTACCGGAAGCCTGCAGTCACTGCTGCGCTACCGCTCGACGTTCGTCATCTCGGCGGTGACGGCCGCCGCGAGCGCGGCGATGATGATCTTCCTGTGGCAGGCGGTCCACTCCGGCTCACCCGGCGGACCGCCGGGGGGATTCGACTCGGCGGAGCTCACCACCTACCTGCTCGTCGCGCAGGTCCTCGGCCTCCTACACGCCAACCGCGTGGACGACGAGGTCTCCGCCGAGGTCTACAGGGGCCACGTGGCGGCCATGCTCCTCAAGCCGGTCAGCTACCCCGTGGTCAGGGCCTACGCCTGCCTGCCGGTCATCGGGACCAACGCCCTGTTCGCCGGCCTGCCCGTCCTCCTGCTGTTCGCCCTTCTGGTCCCGCTCAGCGCTCCCCGTCCCACGGACACCCTGTTGTTCGCCGTGTCGGCCGTGCTGTCAGCGGCGGTCGCCTACCTGGTCAACCTTCTGGTGGGCATGGCCGCCTTCGTCACCACCAACACCTGGGGGATCCGGCTGATGAAACAAACCGTGGTGGCGTTCTTCTCCGGACAGATGGTCCCCATCGCGCTGATGCCGGACGTACTCGCCACGGTGACGCGCTCCCTCCCCTTCCACACGATGATCGACAGCCCGCTCACCCTGCTCCTGGGGCGGTACGACGGCGTTTCGGGGATCCTCGGCGTCCTGGGGCCGCAACTGTTCTGGATAGCGGTGATGTGCTCGGTCTCCGTGCTGGTGTGGCGGTTCGCGGTCCGCCGCCTGGAGGTACTGGGCGGATGAGGGAGCTTCTTCGCCATACGCGGCTCGCCTGCTATCTCGGCGGGATCGGGCTCCAGCGGCTGATGACCTACAGGTTGGACTTCGCGCTCGGGGCCGGTGCCTTCCTGGTCCGGGTCGGCGTACAGACCGCTGTCATCGGTGTGATCTTCCAGTTCACCCCGGCCGTGGGCGGCTGGTCACTGCACGAGATGGTCTTCCTCCTGGGCTTCTCCCTGCTACCGCGAGCCCTCGACCGCCTCTTCACGGACCAGCTGTGGGAGCTGGGCCGGCGCCTGGTACGGCAGGGCGAGTTCTACCGGTACCTCATCCGCCCCGTGAACCCGCTGTTCGGCCTGCTCTCCGAGCGGTTCTTCCACCCCGACGGCTTCGGGGAGCTGTTCGTGGGCGCGGCACTGGTCGCGTGGGCGGGACACCACCTGGGTCTGGAACTTACTCCGGCACAGTGGCTGGCCGCCGCCGCGCTCGTGCTTCTCGGGGCACTCATCCACATGTCCGTGAAGCTCCTCTTCGCCTCACTGTCCTTCTGGACGGTCACGAGTTTCCCCGCCATGCACGCGGCCAACCAGATCTCGGAGTTCGCCGCGTACCCGCTGGAGATCTTCCACCCCGTCATGCGCGTCGTCACGACGTGGTTTCTCCCCTTCGCCTTCACCGCCTACGTCCCATGCACGTACCTGCTGTTCGACGACACCGGACTGGCCGTTTGGACACCCGTGGTCACAGCGGCGCTCCTGGCCGCCTCCCTGACCGTGTGGAACCGAGGACTCGCCGCCTACGAGATGACCGGGAGCTGAGCCCGATGACACAGCACACGAACCCCACACCCGCGCAAGCCCCGTCTCCCCCGGACGCGGAGGAGACGGTGGACCAGGCGGAACTCCGGGACCAGGGCGTCCGGCTCCTCGTCACCACCGCCCCCTCGGGCGCGTACACCTGGCGTCTCGCCCCGCCGGACGACGGCCGGGGCACCGGGGAACCCGACGCGTCCCGCTTCGACTCCACGGTCGTGGAGCTGCTGAGGGCCCGGCGCCGCATCCCCACGAGGCTCGGAGGCGTGATCGAGTTCCGTGCCGGAGCGATCGCCGAAGGAGGAGCGCGCCCCAGGAGGTTCGAACGGCAACCGTCGTCCAACTCCCTCACCCTCGTGGACGTCTCCGGAACCGCCTACGTCCACAAGAGGTACCGGCGGATCAACCCGCCGCCCCACGAACCCGAACTGCTGCGACGCCTCGACCGCATGGGGCACACCCCGCGCTGGGCGGGGGACTACCGCTATGTCAGTCCCGACGACGGAACCGAGTACCCGCTCGGCGTGCTCTACGAGCACGTCACAGGCGAGGGCCTGGATGCCCCGCTGCGCGAGAACCTGCGTTCCCTGTGGCCGGAGCTGCGGTCCTCCTCCTCTCCTGAGGCGACCGTCCGCGCGGGGCTGCGCCCTCTGGAGGGGACACTGCGGGAGGCGGGCGACTCCCTGCACAGGTTCCATCGTGACCTGGCCTCGGCGCTCCGGGACGACGGCCCCGAGGACACCTACCCCGTCGGCTCCGCGCTGGAGACCGCCTCCAGCTCCCTCGCGGCACTGGGCCGACGCCCTCCGGTGAGCGGGCGGATCCCGGCCGGCCTGTGGGCCGCGGCGCTGGGCGCCCTGCGCTACGAGGCCGAGGATCTACGGCTCCGGCACGCCGGGGGCGAGCCCTTCCACGAGAGGGGCGAAGCCGGGCCGTGCCACGGGGACCTCCACCTGTCCCACCTGATCGTCGCGCCCGACACGGACCCACCGCGCCCCGGAGGCATCCGGATCATCGACGTCTCCACCCCCTCCCTCTCCGATCCGGGCTGGAAGCTACAGTCCCCGCTGGCGGACCGCGTCGCCCTGCGCCGCGCCCTGGAGTACTTCACCACCGACGAAGCCCTCGACCACGGCGCACGGCTCCTGGACAGGAGCAACACGGACGCGGCCGTGGCGGCCGCGCTCGACGCGGCCCAACGGCCGCGCGCGGAGGACTCCTGGCCCGAGGAGGACCTCGCGGTCCTGCGCACGGTGTGTCGAACGGCCGACATCTGGCGGGACCGGGTAACCGAGCTCCTGCTGGGCGGCTCGGCGGGAAGCGGGGACGAAGGCCGACGCTCTCCCCTGTACCGCCTCCTCTACCTGAACCGCCTCCTACACGAACTCACCTACAACCAGGACCACGCACGCCTCTACTACACGGCCATGGACCTTCGGCACGCACTCGCCCGGGCGCCCAAGCCCTCCATCACGAGGGGAATGTGACCACCGTGTCCCAGATGCACATCATCGAGACGTACTTCGAATGCTGCGGCTTCGACCACACCATGTTGCAGGGCGGGACCTCCGTCTACCTCTGGAACCTCTCCCGATCGTTCGCCCGCAGCGGCCACCGGGTGTCCCTGGTCTCCCCCGCCCACGGGCGCCTGGACGACCTTCGTAGCCGCCACGAGGTCGAGGACCTGCCCTACGAGGACTCCCACACGCTGCCGCTCGTACTCGATCCGCGCGTCTGGCGGGGGTTCGACGAGACCACGCACCTGGACCTGAGGACGACGGCGCACCGGATCCGCAAGGAGGGCGTCGACCTGTACCTCCTCTCGAACGAGTACCTCGACCGGTTGTCGGACTCCTTCTACCCGCCCTACTCCGCCAAGGGCAGGGATCTCAACTTCTTCAAACCGCTCGTGTTCCAGGTCGACTGCGTCCGCTTCCTTCGCGCGTGGTTCGGGGACGAGAGGGCGATCGTGCACATGCACGAGCCCTACTACCACTACCTCCTGCCCGCGGCGTTGAGGAACGACCCGAGCAAGCAGGTCGTCAGCACGGTGCAGAGCAACATGCCGATCACGAAGAAGGTCCACGCACCCAAGGTGCACCGCCTGTTGGAGACCCTCGGCGCCCCCTTGGGCGGAAGGGCGGGCGACGAAGCCGGCCAGAGCGGGGACCTCGCCGCGATGAGCCAGTACCAGCAGCTGACACACCTGCACTACGAGTACCCGCGGGACTACGTCGGCGTGTACGAACTGGTCGCGGAGCACGCCGACCTGGTCGACTTCCTCTCCCCGGGGCAGAGGGACTTCTACACCACCTTCCGGGACACCCCCTTCGAACGCCTCTTCCGGGAACTCGACGTGTACGGGACGGTGCGCCGCAACGCGCACAAGGGCTTCGTGGGCGGCTGCGCGATCTCCGACACCTGGCTCTCGGCCGACGGCGACGAGGCCGACCGGGACGAGGTCCTCGGCGGTCTGGGCCTGGACCCGAACCTGCCGACCTTCTTCCACAACGCCCGCTACGCGGTCGAGCACAAGGGCCAGCGCGAGTTGCTCCGCGCCGTGGACAGGGTGCTCAGCGAGGGCCTGGCGGCGAACTTCGTCCTGCGCTGCGTCTCGCCCGTGGGGATCGACGACCCCCTCTTCCACGAGGTGGAGCAGCGCTGGCCCGGCCGGGTCCGGATCCAGTCCGACAGGAAGGAGGAGAGCACCGTCCGCGCGTACGCGGCCGCGGCCGACTTCTGCGTCTTTCCCTCGAAGTTCGAGATGGACACCTTCCTCATCGCCCAGGGGGAGGCCATGGCGTACGGGACCGTACCCGTGGCCACGGACCAGTGCGGGATGTCCCACTTCCATCACGCCTCCCCCGAGCCGCTGACCACGGGGCTCTCCGTCAGACGCTCCTTCGCGGAGGACGACGACCTGCTCGTGGCGGCGCTCGTGGAAAGGATGCGTGAGGCCGCCGAACTCCTCGTGAAGGATCCGGAGCGGTACCGGGAACTGTCGGCCAGAGCCGCCGCCGTGGCCGGGGAGTTCACCTGGGAGAACTGCGCGCACAAGCACCTGGAGGCGTTCGAGTCGCTGTGGCGCGGAGAACGACCGGTGCTGGACGCCGGGGAGGCGCTGCGGTGGGGATGGTTCGACATGCTCCCGGAGCACGCCTGGACGGAGCACCGGAAGGAGATCGCCGAGGCCGCGCTGGAGTCGGGGGACCCGGAGGCGTACGCCAGGTGCGCGGCGGTGGACGGCGAGGCCGCACGGCGGCTCTTCCGGTCCGCCTGGCGACGCGGCGACTTCGCCTCCTGTGAACGGTTGCTGCGGGACCACGGCGACCGTGTTCCCGCCGGGGAGATCGACCTTCTACGGTCCCGGCACGGAACACCGTCCGCGGACGCCGGCCGCGGAGCCGTCTACCGGTTCGCGCACGCCCTTAAGGTCGAGATGGTCGTGCCCGCCGCGGAGGCCGGCGGAGGGCGCGCCACCCCACGGGTCGTCCCCCTGGCCAGGACCGGGCCGGGCGAGTTCACGTTCCCGCCGGCACAGGGGGAGGACACGCCCGCGTCGGCGATGCTGCTCTTGACCCTCGACTCCGGACGCTTCGCCTGGGACACGGTGAGCCATGGCTGAGACCACCGACGGAGTGAGGGCGGTCCTGCTCGCGGGCGGTGAGGGGCGCCGGATGGGCTGGTTGGGAGACGGCCTGCCCAAACCCCTGGTCCCCTTCGGGGGCGCCTGCCGTCTCATGGACTTCAGCCTCGCCAACGCCCGCAGGACGGGCTTCGGGGAAGTACTGCTGCTCCCGCAGCACAGGGAACGCCAGATCATGGACACCCTGCACCTGGGTTGGAACACGGCCCCGGGGTTCAGGGTGCACTTCGGTCCGCACGATGCGGCCTACCGTGCCTCCCGCGGGGGCTCGCCGCCGCGGGCGCCCCTCGCTCACGCGGGGCCGCGTGAGAAGGGCACGGCCGACGCCCTGATCCGCAAGGCGGAGTACGTCTTCGGAGAGGGCGCGTCGGAGGTACTCGTCCTGCACTCCGACCACGTCCACCGCTACGACTACGGGCGCCTGATCGCCGAGCACCGGGCCTCGCGCGCGGCGCTGACCATCGCCTACCAGCGCATCGAACGGCGTTGGGTGCACCTGTTCGGCATGGTGGAGTTCGATGGCCGGGGGAACCTCACGGACTTCGCGGAAAAGCCCTCGGAGCCGACCAGCGACCTGGTCTTCGCCGCGTTCTGCGTCTTCGACGCCGCCGTGCTCCACCGCTACCTGGAGATGCTCGACGGCACCTCCTGGCAGCACGACCTCAGCAAGGACGTGATCCCCGCGATGCTCGCGCGGGGTGAGCGGATACGCGGGCACGAGGTCGGTGCCCACTGGGAGGACATCGGCACCGTCGAGCGCTACCACCGCGCGCACCTGGCCCTGGCGAGTCCGCATGCCCGGCTCCCCGTCACCCGGATGCCGTGGACGCTCTCCCCCGGCACGCCCCGGTCCTTCGTGGCCAGCGCGGAGGGGGTGACACGGAGTGTCGTCCCCGAAGGCCTGGCCAACGGGGGGAGCCTCTCTCAGAGCGTCGTGTTTCCCGGGGCGCGGATCGGTGCTGACGCCCGGGTCCACCGCAGCGTGGTGATGCCGGGGGCACGCGTACCCGACCACGCCCGGATCGACTCGTCCGTGGTCCTGGGCAACGGAGAGACACACGTCATCAGGTCCGAGAGGATTGAGCAGACCCCATGAACGACCCGAAGTACGACGTCCTGGTCGCCGGAGGAGCGGGCGTGGACACCATCGTCCGCGTCGACGCCCTGGAAGTCCCCGAAGGCGACTCCGCGGGCGTTCCGCCGGTACACGACTACGTCGCCCACACCGGGAACGGCGTGGCGACCGGCTGCCACACACTGGGGGTGTCCACCAAGTTCATCGACTTCCTCGGGGACGACGCCCAGGGCCGGATGGTCCTGGACGCCTACGCCGGAATCGGCCTCGACTTCAGCCGGATCGTCTCCGCGCACGGCACGCCACGGGGGATCAACCTGGTGGACCCCGAGGGACGCCGCTTCTCCTTCTACGACGGCCGTCACCCGGCCGACCTGCGCCTGCCCCGCGCGTTCTACCTGCCCCACCTGGAACGCTCCAGGCACGTGCACATGTCCATCATCGGCCACAACAGGGACATGTACGAGGACATCGAGGCTCTCGGCCTCTCCAGCTCCACGGACCTGCACGACTGGGACGGGGACAACCCGCACCACCTCTTCTACGCGCTGCGCTCGGACCTGGTCTTCCTCAGCGCCGCGGCGATCCGCGACCGGCTCCCCCGCGTGCTGCACAGCATCATCGACCGCGGGCGGGCACGGGTCGCCGTCGCCACCGACGGGGAGCGGGGCTGTCACGTACTGGTACGCGGGGAACCGGCCCCCAGGCACTACCCCGCGGCGCTCCCCGAGCGCCCGGTCGTGGACAGCAACGGTGCGGGCGACGCCTTCGTCGCCGCGTTCCTGTACTCCTACCTGAAGGACCAGGCGATCAGCGAATGCGCCCTGTCGGGGGCCGTGGCGGGCGCGTTCGCCTGCGGCAGCGCCGGCACCCACACGGAGTTCGTGGACCCGACCGCGCTGCACGAAGCCAGGGAGCGGGCCCGCACAGCCTTCCTCAAGGCGGTGAAGCCGTGAACATCGTGCTCTTCTCGTTCGAGTGCGGCGGCTACGACAACCGGCTGATGCGGGGCGGCCTCTCCCCGCTGGTGTGGAACCTCGCACGGGAGTACACCGGCCACGGCCACCGGGTCAGTGTGGTCACACCGGCGCACGGACATCTGGAGACCCTCCGAGACACCCACCACGTCGAGGAACTGGACTACCAGCACGACCACGAGTTCCCGCTGGTCCTGGACCGGCGGACCTGGCCCGACCACCCGGAGCGCATGGCGCTCCCGCTGTCCACCAGAGCGCACAGGCTCCGCGCCGACGGTGTCGACGTGTACCTGCTCTCGAACTCCTCCCTTGACCTGCTGCCGGGCCGCATCTACCCGCCGCCCGGCTTAGAGGGACGCGACCTCGCGCACTTCAAGCCGCTGGTCTTCCAAGCGGAGGGCGCGAGGTTCGTTGACTGGCTCCACGCCGGGGAACCCGCGGTGGTCCACGCGTTCGAACCCTTCTACCACTACGTGTTACCGCTCGTGTGGGGCCGGGACCCGCTGCGCCGCACGGTGAGCACCGTGGCGGCCAACGCCCCCGTCACGCAGAGCGTCTACGGACCCCAGGTGGAACGCCTGCTGGAGTCCTTCGGCCTCACCTGCCCGGACCTGGAGGCCCTTGAGCCCGCTCCTCCGGTTCCCGGGTCACCGGAGGACATCGTGGAGCGCACCCTGGCTGGGACCAGGATGCACGAGGGGCGCAGGGACGACCACATCGCGATCTTCTCCCTGGTCGCCGCCCACGCCGACCTCATCGACTTCGTCTCGTCCGGCCAGCGGGCATGGTTCACGGGCTTCCAAGGCTCTCCCTTCGAGCCCCTGTTCCGCCGCCTGCCGGTCTCCCGGCTCCTCCAGGCCTCACCCGAGCGGCTGCTCGACGGAGGGTGCGGTGTCTCCGACAGCTGGCTGGCACGCGATCCCGGCTCGGTGGTCCGCGCCGACGTCCTACGCTCCTTGGGACTGTCGCCCCGGCGCCCGACGTTCTACCACGCCTCCCGATACGCCGTGCACCACAAGGGACAGCTGGAGCTGATGCGCTCGGTGGAGAACGTGCTCGCTGAGGACCGGGACGTCAACTTCGTCATCCGCTGCTCCACCGGCTCCGCCGCACAGGATCCCGAGCCGGCCAACGCCCGCTTCCAGAGGGTGGCCGACCGCTATCCGGACAACGTCCACCTGACCTGGGAGCTGGCCGACGAGGAGCTCCTCTTCCGGCACGCCGCCTCCTCGGACTTCTGCGTCTACCCGTCCAAGTACGAACTGGACGGTTTCCTCATCGCCCAGGCCGAGGCCATGGCCTGCGGATCCGTGCCCATCGGTTCGGCCCAGCGGGTCACGGACCACTTCGGGCACGCACTGCCCCACGAAGACCCGCGCTCCACGGGCTTCACCGTGCGCCGCTCCTTCCGGGACGAGGACACCGGCCTCACGAAGGATCTCACCGCGCGGATCCGGGAGGCCCTGAAGGTCTGGCGTGAGCGGCCGGATCTGTACGAGCGCCTGTCGGGGCAGGCCCGGAGCACCGCCCGTTCCTTCACCTGGAGGCGCAGCGCGCGGGTTCGGCTCGACAGGTTCACCCAGCTCCTCGAAGAGGACACCCGGCGGAGCCCCGCTCCGGTCCCGGCGCCCGAGGACTCCACGGGCCCCGGGACAGGCACCGGAGGGGCACGGCGTCGGTGCCGGGCCGAACCGCGGCCCGGCGGGCTCGTGCACGTGGAGTACCGGAGTCCCGGCGTCGAGCGGGTCGAAGCCGTGGCCTCGGCCCCGGGAGGGGGCGCCGGCCCCCGTGCCTCCGGCGGGGACCCGTCCGGGCCAGAGGCTCCGCTCTCGGACGAGGCGGTGCCCGCGGACGCGGACGCGCCCGTGCTCGTCCCCCTGGAACACTCGGGAGGGCTCTTCCGGGGGACGGTCGCCCCGCCGCCCGGCGGAGACCTCGTCCTCCTGCTGACCCGGAGTTCGGGAAGCACCGAGTGGGAGTCCGTTCCCGTCCTCCGCCAGGCACGCCGCCCCCGCGCGGACCTCCCCTACCCGCTGGTCGCGACCGACCTCGACGGCACACTGCTCCGGGACGACCGCTCACTGTCCCCCCGGAACAGGGGCGCCCTCGCCCTGGCGGCGGAAGCGGGCGCACGGCACCTGGTGGTCACCGGCCGACCGGCCTCGTCCTGCCGGGAGCTCTTCGGAGACATCGGATACCGGGGCCTGGCGGTCTGCGGCCAGGGCACACAGCTTTACGACACCGCGCGGGACGAACTGCTCTTCTCGGAGAGCCTCGACCGGGACCTGGCCCGGAGCGTGGTGGAGGACACCCAGGCCCTGTTGGGGGACCCACCGATGGAGGTCGGGGTCATCACCGCCGCGCCGGAGGGATCGTGCGTGGTCACCAGCGGCTTCAGCCCCCGTATCCGGCACGGCTGGTCGATCGCCCGCGACCGCTCGTCCCTCTGGGGCCGGCCCATCGACAAGGTCCTGCTCCAGCAGTCCGGTGTGGCGGACGAGAAGGTCGTCGAAGCAGCCGTGCGCGCCGCCGGGGGAAGGGTGTCCGTCATCCATTCGGACCACGGGATGGTCGAGCTGCTGCCCTCCGGTACCGACAAGGCACGGGGGCTGGCCCGCGCGGCCGAACTGCTCGGGCTCGGCCCCGAGGACACAGTGGCCTTCGGGAACATGCCCAACGACATCCCCCTGCTCTCATGGGCCGACCACGGCGTGGCGATGGCCGACTCGCACCCGGACCTCCTCGCCGTCGCCGACGAGACGGCCCCGGCCCACGACCAGGACGGCGTGGCCGTCGTACTGGAGCGGATCTTCGCACCCCACCACCTCGTGGGAGGAAAATGATGGCCACCACCGACTTCCTGCGTGAGCTGGCGCGAGAACACGGCGTCGCCACGTCCTACACCACCGACCGGGGAACCGAGCACCGGATCCGTCCGGACACCCTGGTGGCGGTCCTGGCCGCCTGCGGTGTGGACGGCTCCTCGCCCAGGGCCGCCCGTGACGCCCTGGAGGCCCGGCGCACGGAGCGGCGCGAGCGCCTCCTGCCCGCGTGCACGGTGGTCCGGACCGCCGAGGGCCCCGGGGCCGCGGCACCGCACCTGTGGCTACCGGACGGTTCCTCCGGTGAGGTCGAACTGGAGGACGGCAGCCGCCGTGATCTGGTGGCCGTCGGCACCGAGCAGCGCGCGGGGCGGCTTCGGTACGGTGCCGGGCCGATGCCCCACGGGCGTCACAAGCTCCGCGTCCAGGGGCCGGGCTCGGCAGCCGAGGGCCACCTGCTGGCCGTACCCGACCGCGTCCGCGTCCCGGACCGACGTGCCTGGGGCTTCACGGTGCAGTCGTACTCCCTGCTCTCCCGCGGTTCGTGGGGAATGGGCGACCTGTCCGACCTCGCCGCCCTGGCCCGCTGGTCCGGCTCCGCCCTGGGCGCGGACTTCGTCCAGCTCGGTCCGCTCCACGCGACCGATCCGAGCCTCCTCTCCGATCCCTCCCCGTACCGGCCGAGCTCCCGCCGGTTCCCCGACCTCATGCACGTCCGTGTGGAGGACCTGCCCGAGTACCGGGACCTGTCCGCCACCGAGCGGAAGGAGGTCGACGCCCTGGCCGCGCGAGCGCGCGCTGACAACACCGCGGTGTTGGACGGCTCCGCGCTCATCGACCGCGGCACCGTACGGGACCGCAAGCTGCGGGCCCTCTGGCGGATCTACCGGGCACGTGCGCACGCCCCGGCACGCAGAGGGGTCTTCGAGGAGTTCGCCCGTGCCGAGGGGAGAGCGCTGGAGGACTTCGCGACCTGGTGCTGTATAGCCGAGGTACACGGCGGCGCGTGGCGATCATGGCCCGCCGAGCTGCGCGACCCGCGATCGGCCTCCGTGTCCCGCCTACGCGAGGAGCTGCGGGAGCGCGTCGACTTCCACATGTGGGCGGTGTGGATCACCGACGAACAACTGGCCGGGGCGCAGCGCGAGGCCGTCGACGCGGGCATGCGCGTCGGCCTCGTGCACGACCTGGCCGTGGGTGTGGCTCCGGAGGGAGCGGACACATGGATGGAGCAGGAACGCATCGCCTCCGGGGTGAGCGTCGGGGCCCCTCCCGACGACTTCAACCGCCACGGGCAGGACTGGGGCCAGCCCCCCTGGCTTCCGGAGGCCCTGGCCGCGACCGCCTACGAACCGTTCTCCGGGCTGCTGCGCTCTGGTCTGCGCCACTCCGGTGCCCTGCGGGTGGACCACGTGATGGGCCTGTTCCGCCTCTGGTGGATCCCGCGGGGATGCCGCCCCTCCGAGGGAGCCTACGTCCACTACGACCACGAGGGCATGCTCGGTGCGCTCGCGCTGGAGGCCCACCGTGCCAACGCCGGAGTGATCGGGGAGGACCTCGGCACGGTCGAACCCTGGGTGGGGGCGGAACTGGACCAACGAGGTTTCCTGGGCACCTCCGTCCAGAGGTTCGAGTTCGTGGACGACACGGAGCGGAGCAGGAGGCCGCTGCCTCCGCAGCGGTGGCGACGGCGCTGTCTCGCGACGCTCACCACGCACGACCTGCCAACGACCGCGGCATGGCTGACCGGAGAGCATGTCGGCCTCCGCGCCGAGCTCGGGCTCCTCACCCGGCCGGAGGAGCGGGAAGCCGCCGACGCGGCGGCCGAACGCGACGCCTGGGTCCTGGAACTGTCCCGCTTGGGCCTGATCGCCGACCCGTTCCACGGAAGCGAAGAGGAGGTGGTGATCGCACTTCACCGGTTCCTCCGCCTGACGCCCGCCCTGATGCTCGGCGTCTGGCTGCCCGACGCGGTCGGCGACCGCAGGCCCCAGAACCTCCCGGGAACCGCGACCGTCCACCCGAACTGGAGACTGCCCGTGGCCGGTCCCCGGGGGCGCCCCGTGCCGCTGGAGGAACTGTCCTCCTCGCCCCTCCTCCGGAGGATCGCCGAGGTCTTCACAGACCTGAATCCCCACAGCGTTGAGAAGGAAAGAGATGCCGATTCCCTCTTCCGTGCGGAGTAACACCATGTCAGGAGTACGGGAGGACGCCGGTGGTTTCGACCTGCTCGCCCCCGAGGGTACGGAGTACCGGGTGGATCTGGTCGACGACGTCCTCGCGCCCGGGAACCCCCTGCTCGCCGAGAAACTGGAAGGGCGCAGGACCGTCGCTTTCATCAGTCCGAACATCGAGCGGCTCTACGGCGACCGCCTGCGTACCTATCTCGGCACGTACATGGGCGACTCGGACTGGAGTCTCACCGTCCTACCGACGGGAGAGCACAACAAGACCCTGGCTTCGGCCGAGTGGGTGTGCGAAGTCGCCAGGCGGTTCGGCCTCGACCGCAACGGCGTGCTGCTGGGGATGGGCGGCGGCATCCTCGCGGACATCGTCGGCTTCTCGGCCTCCGTGTACGCCCGGGGCGTGCGTCACGCCCGGATCAACACGACCCTGGTCGGCCAGGTGGACGTCGGAGTCGGGGTCAAGACCGGGGTCAACGCCCTGGGATCGAAGAACATGCTGGGTACCTACCACCCGGCCCACGCCTCCCTGTGCGACAAGGGCCTGCTGACCAGCCTGCCCGATCGGGAGGTCAGGTGCGGGTTGGCGGAGATCGCGAAGTTGGCGATGGTCCTGGACCCCGAACTCTTCGTGACCCTGGAACGGTACCCGGACGTGTTCCTGCGCGGCGGCGCGCCCGGTCAGCTGGAGACCCACGTCATGCGCACGGCCATGCGCCTCATGATGGAGCAGCTGTGCCCCAACCTCAGGGAGCACGACCTCGCCCGGTTGGTGGACTTCGGCCACACGTTCAGCCCGGTGATCGAGACAGCCGGTGGGCACCGGCTCAAGCACGGAGAAGCCGTCGCCGTCGACATGGCCCTGTCCTGCCTGATCGCCCGGAACCTGGGACTGCTTCGCACGGACGAGTGCGAACGCGCGTTGAACCTCATCAGGTGTCTGGGGCTTCCCCTGTACGACCCGGGTACCTGCACCCCCGAACTGATGGCCGGCGCCATGCGGGCCGCCTGGCGACGCAGGGGCGGCCGCCTGAACCTCGTCGTGCCCACCGCCCTCGGTGCGGGCACCTTCGTCGAGAGCCCGGAGAGTGTGCCGGAACGGCTCCTCGCCGCGGCCCTGGCCGAGCTGGAAACGGCCGAGGCCACGAACGGGCTACAGGAGGTGGCACGGTGAACGCGTCCGGCAACCTGCACCGCGACCTCCTCCGCGAGAAACCGCACGACCACGGCGGCGTGGGCACCGTCCTGGCGCACCGGTTCCACTCCGCGCCGCCCGCCGCCGGCTCCGTCACGCACATCGACGTGGCCGTCCTGCGCCCGGGCGTGTCCATCGGCAGGCATCGGCACGGAAGCGACCAAGAGACCTACGTCGTCCTGCGCGGCAGCGGGATGATGCACGTCGACGGGGCCGATCTGCGTGTCGGTCGCGGCGACGTGCTCGTCAACCGCCCGTTCGGCGAACACGGTCTGACCAACGACGGGAACGAGGACCTGGAGATCCTGGTCTTCGAGGTCGCCGTGAACGAGGAGCACACGGAAAGAACGACATGAGTCCTAGTCCCGAACGCACCGCCGTGGTGGACGTGGGCGGCACGACCCTGCGCGCGGCCACGGGCACGGACGGCCTCCGACCGCCGAGCCGTGTACACCGGGTCCGTACCGCCGGACTCGAATCATTCCCTCACGCCCCCGTCGACGTTCTCCAAAAGCGCGTCGTGGAACAGATCGTCCACGAGGTACTGGACCTGTGCTCCGGTCCCCCGGCGCGTGTCGGCATCGCCTTCGCCGGTCCCGTCACCGCGGACGGACTGGTGACGGCGGCCCCGACCGTATGGGGAGGGGGAGGGGCTCCCCTCCCCCTGGGCCACCTGCTCGAGGAGCGGCTGCGGGTTCCCGTCGTGGTGGCCAACGACCTCACAGCGGCGGCCTGGCGCTACTCCGCCGTCGAGGAGGAGGCGTTCTGCCTCTGGACCGTCAGCTCCGGGATCGGCAACAAGATCTTCCGCGACGGCGAGGTACTGGTGCACCCGGACGGTCACGGGGGCGAGATGGGGCACTGGGTGTGCGACACGTCGACCGAGGCATCCCTGTGCGACTGCGGCGCACGGGGGCATCTCGGTGCCCTGGCGTCCGGCCGCGGTGTACTGGCCGCTGCTCGTGGGGAGGCAGCACGTCGGCCGGAGGCCTTCGCCTCGTCCGGGTTGGGCGGCCTGTGCCGATCGGATCCCGCCCGCATCGACAACCCGGCCCTCGTGGCAGCCGTGCGTGCGGGTGACACCTTCTCCCTGGGGGTCCTCAGGAGCAGTCTCGCCCACCTCGCCTCAGCCGTCAGCGCGGTGTTCATGTCATCCGGCGTACGGCGCCACGTGATCATCGGCGGTTTCGCCCTGGCGGTCGGGGAGCTCTACCGCGACCTCCTGGTGGACGAGCTGTCCAAGCAGGGCTGCTTCGGGGTCGACACGGCGGAGATCGACACCATGGTCGGCCTCGGTTCCGAGGACGACGCACACTCACTCATCGGCATGGCCAGGCTCCTGGAAGCACGCACCCGTCCGGGACGGTAGACCAGAACACGGAAAGGCGGCGACGATGCCCCGAGCCCTGATCGTGGGAAGCGGATTCATCGGCCGTGCCCTCGCCGACACGCTCACCGCCAACGGCTGGAACGTCGCTCTCGCGTCCCGGCGCCCTCCCCACCACCGAGGGCAGTCCCGTGACCGGACGTGGATCCCCCTGGACGCGACGGACGAAGACGCCTGCGCGCATGTGGTGGAGAGGTTCGCACCGGACCGGACCGTTCTGGTGCACGGCCCCTCCGACGCCACCTGGTGCGAAGAGCATCCGGTACGGGCATGGGGGATCCACCAAGCGATCACCGCCAACATCGCCTCCGCGGCGCCCGGCACTCGTCCCCTGCTCATCTCCACGGACAGTGTCTTCGCCGGAACCGACCGAAATCCCACGGAAACGACACCCGTCCACCCGGTCAGCGGATACGGAAAGGCCAAGGCGAACGCGGAGAGGGTCCTGCGCAGGGCCGCCCGTGACGGGAGCGTGCTCCGAGTCAGCCTCGTGTACGGATACGAGCCTCCGAACGCGGGCAAGTGGCTCAACTTCTTCTCGGCGTGCGCCCACCGCCTCGTCCGCGGGGAATCGGTCCTGGCGCCGACGGACCAGTGGACCACCCCCGTACACGTGAACGATGTGGTTCGGGTGGCTGATGCCCTGCTTGAGCCAAGCGTTCCGGACCTCCCCTCCCTCCTGCACCTGGGAGGTCCGGAACGAGTGAGCCGTGCCGCCTGGGCAGGAACGATCGCCGACGCGGTCGGGGCCTCGCGGTCACTCGTCCGCCCCGTCCTGCGGGCCGAGAGCCGGTACGCCTCCCGCCCCGAGAACACCTGTCTCAGCAGCGCTTTCCTGCACCAGATCCCGTCGGTGCGCGACAGGCCGCCCGAAGGTGTTGGGGAAGTCGCCCGGAAACTGGCCCCCGTGTTCCTGGATGGACACCGCGCCTGACGCCCCCCTTAGACGGTGCTCGGACATCTGGAGACGCCTTGATCGAACTGTCCTTATGCTGTTCCAGCGGAGAATGCCATGGACTTCACCAGCCACTGCACTACGCGGTGGACCATCCGGCGCCCCGCCGGTTGAGCTTGATATGGACCTTGCGTACCTCGTGGCCCCGAAGTCGTCCGCGTGCCCCCTCACAATCACCTTGGCAGTGGCGGCATAGACGCACGATCACCGGAGCCGGCCTCGGTATGTTCTCCCATTCGCGCAGCGCTTCGCGTTGATGGCCGGCTAATCGGTGATTCGTACCAGGGCCCCCGCCGCGTGGCCGGATCCTGGCGGACTTCCATGGCCATATCAGGGCACACATTCGTACAGCTCATCGGGGTACTTCCTCAATGCTGCCATCGCTATCACCCTTCCCGGGGATGCAAGCCTCCGTCATCCCCGGCATGGACACCCCAGCCGAACCGGGAGCATCACATATACGCCTTGAACAGGGAGAAAACCACATGCTTCAGTCTCATACCAGCCGCACCGGCGCGGCCAGCACCCGCGAAGCCGGGTTCCTCGATGGCAGACACGTGAAAAAATTTGAGAAGTATGCAATACTTTGCGACGGGATATAACAGACTGTCACAGCCTTCCATGAACTGGCTGCGCCGTTCCGCGAGGTCCCGCGCCCCGCAGCCACGTGCGCCGCCTTCTGAGGCAAGGTGACCCCAACACCTGGGAGGATCCCCACAGACAGCTGGCCGTCGAAAGGCACAGGGTGACGCTCACAGCCTCCTCCTATCACCACCAGGTCGGACTGAGACCCCCTTTCTGCCCTCGGGAAGAATCATGAGCACTCCTGCGCAGGTCAATTTGCTCGGGCCGCTCGAACTACTCGTCCGTGGCGAAGAAGTCGGCCTCCGGTCCGAACGCGAACGCACGGTCCTGGCCGTTCTCGCTCTGAATCTGAACCAGACACTCAGCATCGGCACCCTCGTCGACACGGTCTGGGGCGAGAGCCCACCCCGCACAGTCCGCAACCAAGTGTCGATCTGTATCTCCAGTCTGCGAAAACAGTTGCCCAGGGCTATCGCCACGGTCCCCTCGGGGTACACCCTTTCCTCCAGTCAGGTCTCCACCGACCTGAGGGAGGCCCAAAACAGGGTCCGTCTCGCCCGCGAAGCACGCGCGGCCGAATACCCGGAACGAGCGGTTCGCGAACTACGGTCCTTTGCCGCCCTGTGGCGCGGAAACTGCCTTTCCGACCTCGGAAGTGAATCTGCGCGTCGAGAGGCGACACGGCTGGATGAGTGGCGCATGTCCGTTCGCGAGGAACGCCTCGAACTGGAAGTCGAACTGGGATGGTACCAAGATGCCATCCAAGAGCTACAGAGGATAGTCGAGGAAGACCCGTTTCGGGAGAGAGCGAGTGCTCTCCTCGTCCACGCGCTCTACGGAATGGGAAGGCAGAACGACGCCCTCAACGTGTACACCAGCACACGCGCGCTGCTCTCGGAGCAGTTGGGGGTCGACCCCGGCCCCGAACTGCGGCGATCCCACGAGATGATCATCCATGCCCTCCCCGTGGCGCCCCCACGCGGAGCACCGGCCGAGCTGGTGGACTCGGGTGCTCCCGCTCCCCAGAGGCAACCCGCGCCGGAGCGGCACCATGGTGTCGACATCCCGCGCCAGCTACCACCGGTTCCGCACGGATTCGAAGGTCGGCGGGAGGAACTGCGGCGCATCCAGGACGAACTCGAACTGCGCTCGCGAGCTGGTGTGATGTTCGGTCTGGTCATCACCGGCATGGGCGGGGTGGGCAAGACCGCCCTGGCCCTTCACTGGGCCCATTCGGTGACCGACCGCTTCCCGGACGGGCATCTATACGCGGACCTCGGCGCCTCAACGACGGTGGGGGCGGTCCTGAGTAGTTTCCTGCGTGCCCTGGGAGTACCCGGTGACCAAGTACCGACCAACGTCACCGAACGCACAGCGCGCTTCCGGTCCGAGGTTGCGGGTAAGCGTGTACTGATCGTGCTCGACAACGCTCACAGTTCCGACCAGGTGCGCTCCCTCCTACCAGGCGACCTGCACTGTGCCACCATCATCACCAGCCGCCACAGTCTCGATGGTCTGGCCGTTCTCGAGGGCATCACCTATCTGATGCTCAATACGTTGGACAGCGACGATTCGATACTGCTGTTGAAGAAGGCGCTCGGTCCGCACACTCCAAGCAGTGGCTCCCTGACCGAGCTGGCGGCTCTGTGCGAAGGGCTGCCCCTGGCTCTGCGAATCGCCTCCGCTCGTGTGGCTGGCAACCGTGTCTCCCTCCCCTCCTTGGTCCGGAGGCTTCGTGTCGAGAATCGCCGCCTCACCGAGCTGAGCCGGGGAGAAGTACGTCTCAACGCCAACTTCGAGATCAGCTACGACTCCCTGAGCGAACAGGCGGCCGGCCTCCTACGCAGCCTCGGGCTGCTCAGAGCCACTGACCTCCCGGAGTGGGTGGCGGAGGCCCTGCTCCCCACGGATCCGGTCGCCGCTCAGGACGCTCTCCAGGAATTGCTGGACGCGCACCTGGTGGAGACCGGCGGAGAAGACGAACTCGGCCAGATCCGCTACCGGGTGAACGACCTCGTCCGAATCTACGCCCGGTCGCGGGTTCAGGCCGAGCAGGAGGACGAAGAACAAGTACTCGAACGCTACTTCGGCGGATGGCTGTACCTGCTCAGGTCCTCCTACACCGAAGGAAGCCAACTCCGCGGCAACGCGTCCGACCACTGCCCCGACCTGGATGGCACAGTGCTCTCCGACCCCATCATGTGGCAGGTCGTGGAACGGCGGGCACTGACTGAGGCGGTGGTCCAGGCGTGCGACCACGGTTTCGACGAACTGGCCTGGGAGGCGGCGATGCTGCGTGTCCCCGCCTTCCGCCGGTTCAGTCTGACCGACGAGTGGCGCACCACGCACGAACGGGTCCTCGCGACGGTCCGCGCCGCGGAGAACGACCGTGGCGAGGCAGCCGTGCTCTGGGGCCTCGGGCAGCTCTCCGGTTTCGTCGGCGACGTGGGAGAAGACCACTACCGCGATGCCTTGAAAATCTTCACCCGCCTCGGTGACGACCACGGCCGTGGACTGGTTCTCGCCCACAGCGCCGTCGAACAGCGCAGTCAGGGGCGCACGGCCGAGGCCCTGACCAGCTACGAGCAGGCACTGTCCGCGCTCAGATCGGCGGGCGACCTCGAAACCGAGCAGCATGTTCTCCTGAACATGTCCCGTATCCACATCCAGCGGGGCGACCTGGAGACGGCGGAGCAGACCCTGGCGGCCGTGGCCGAGAGCGGGGGGAACTCGGACCGTTGGGAAATCCGTGCCCACCTGTTCCGACGCCGCGCGGAGATCAGCCTGGTCAGCGGAGACACGGCCGAGGCACTCAAAGCTCTGGACCACGCGCTGGCGCTGGTCACGGACAACGGCGACCTGGTCGGTCAGGTCTATCTCCTGCGGGAACAGGGGGAGGTCCTCCTCACCGCAGGAGAGTTCACTAGGGCTCACCTGTGTCTGTCTACCGCAGCCGACCTCGCAGAAGACGTCGACGACCCGCATTGCCACGCGCTCCTGCGCCGTTCACTAGAGGGGATGGAACGGTCTCGGCTCCGTGCCGGCGGTGACCCGGACCAGGTTGCCGCCGCCTCAGGGCGCCGCCAGTCCGAGTAGCGCGACAAAGTCGTGCGGCGTGGTCGTGAGGGCGCGTCCGACACCCACCGCGACCCGCTCCGCTTCCGTAAGACGACGGCCATGAGTCCCCGCCCCGAGGACACGTGCGAACAGCGACCATCCGGCGAAGGCCACGGCACGACGAGTCAGGTCGTGGTCAGCCTCAGCACGGATCTCCCCGTAGCCGCGCCAAAACGACTCGACGACGGGGCGGCGGACGTCGAAGGCGTCCAGTATCCCATCGATCGTGACCCAGCCACGGGACACATCATCCCCAGGAGCGGGCAGGGGCCAGCACCGTAACAGGCAGTCTCCGACGAAGACCCCCACATCCTGTGCGGCGTCGCCGTTGTGGAATTCCTCCCAGCCCGTGACAAGCACACGTGGCATACCCGGGCCGCCCGAGGACACCAGTACACGGTTCGTGTTCAGGGAGCCGTGAACGGGGACTCCGACGTTCCGCCTTCCCGCCGCGGTCAGGGAGACCACGGCCCTGACTAGTAGCTCGTCGTGGCCCAGGAACGGCCAAGCACAGAGCAGCCGTTCCACTTCGACGGACGGATTCGAGCCGAGACCGGGCGGAGGAGATTCCCGATGCAACCGGCCGATACTCCTTCCCAGGGCACGTGCGTGGACAGTGTCGTCCGTCCACAGGGTGGTGGTCGCCCCTGAGGCCCCGCCCTCGTACAGCGCGAAAGCCTCGGTTCGGCTCGCCCCTATGAGCCGAGGCACGCAGAATGCTTCCGCGTGAGCAGAACGGCGCAGTCGCTCGGCAGCATACAGCCGACTCACACGGCGAGAGGTCCCTCCTGGTACGCGGACCACGAGTACCTCTTCCCCGTTCCCAGCGGTTACCGAGAGGAGATCCTCCGAGAGCATCCGCGGCTCTCCTTGCAGAGGTCCTCCCGGGACGGACGACGATGAGAATCGGCTCGCGGCCCCGAAAAGCGTCCGCTCCGGACCCTGGCTGTCTGGTTCATTCGAAGGGACGGACCGCGCCGGCCAGCCTCGAAGATCCGTCGGGAGGTCCACAAAAATCCTCCGAAAAACGATGCGAAACCAAGTCTTCCTACGTTGGAGCCTGTTCCCAGGACAAACACGGCGAGAAAGGCCACACCATGTTCCAAAAGCGTTCCCTCAGCTGCCTGTTCCTGCTCATTCTTGGCAGTCCCATGATGGCTGGGGCCGTGGCGGCCTCTCCTCAGCCGGTTCACTCCTTCCACGTCTCCTTCGTCGCGAACGACGACCTGGGCTGGAAGTGATCTCCCGCGAGCGACCTCCCGCCCGTCCCCCTCAGGCCAGGGCAGCTGCCTTCCTGAGCGGTTCCCACCAGGATGGGTTTTCGGTGTACCAACGTACGGTCTCCTCGATTCCCTCTCGGAGATCGACTAGAGGCCGATAACCAAGGTTCCTGAGCCGTGTGTCGTCCAGGGAGTAACGGAAGTCATGGCCAAGGCGGTCAGGAACGCGTTCGACTTCCTGCCACGAACGACCGAGCACCCTGAGCAGGGTTCCGGTGATATCCAGGTTGGAGGCCTCCCCCGTTCCGCCCACGTGGTAGACCTCGCCCGGCTCTCCCCGAAGTGCGGCCAGCCGGATCCCCGCGCAGTGGTCGCTGACGTGGATCCAGTCCCGTACGTTGAGCCCGTCCCCGTACAACGGAACCTTCCGCCCTTCCAGAAGACGGGTGGCGAAGAGCGGAATGAGCTTTTCCGGGAACTGCCGTGGGCCGTAGTTGTTCCCGCACCGCGTGACGATCACGGGTAGCCCGTGTGTGCGGTGGTAAGCCAAGGCGATGAGGTCTCCCCCGGCCTTGGCGGCGGCGTAGGGGGAGTTCGGGCTCAGTGGCGCTCTCTCGTCCCAGCTTCCCTCGCTGATCGAGCCGTACACTTCGTCGGTCGACACCTGGACGATCCGGGGTGTACCGGCTCTGAGGCACTCCTCCATGAGGGTCGCCACCCCGAGGGTGTTGGTGTCCATGAACGGTTTTGGGTCCCGGATCGAACGGTCCACGTGGGTCTCAGCGGCGAAGTTCACGACCAGGTCCGCGCCCGGAACCACCTTTCGCAGTGCCCGAGGGTCGCACAGATCTCCCCTGACGACACTGCACCTGTCCCGGGAATGGGCCAGATTCTCGAAGGATCCGGCGTAGGTGAACTTGTCCAGGACAGTGACTTCCAGTTCGCTGCTCCCCTCCGGAGGGGCAGCGAGCAGTTCCTCAACGAAGTGGGAGCCGATGAAACCGGCTCCTCCTATGACCAGGACTCTCATGCGCCCAGCTCCACTTCGCTCTCGTCCCCGACTACCATTCGGTGGCCGCTGGGTCTGACGGGGATCATGTTGACCGTCGCGCCACGACCCACCAGCGAACGGCTCACGTTGCGGATTCCTCGAATCGACGCGCGCTCCAGAATGACCGAGTCCTCTATCCCAGCCTGTTCGAGTTCGGCCCCGGAGGCGACGGAGGTGAAGGGGCCCACGCAGGAGTCGATGATCCTGGTATTCGCACCGACCACAGCCGGACCGACGATTCGTGAACGGCGCACGACCGCTCCCTCCTCCAGGCTGACCGGGCCGACGATCCTGCTGGACTCGTCCACGTCACCGTGGATGACGGACGGCACCTCCGCCATAGCCATCCGGTTAGCGTCCAGGATGTCCTCGACGTCGCCGGTGTCCTTCCATGCGCCGGTGACCCGGGATACCTCGAACGGGTTCCCCTCCTCCAACATGAGGCGGATGGCGTCGGTGATCTCCAGCTCTCCCCTGGCCGACGGGGCGATCCGCGTTACGGCGCGGTGGATCTCAGCGGAGAGAAGGTAGACCCCGACTAGTGCCAGGTCCGTGGTGGGACGTGCCGGTTTTTCCTGCACGCTCATGACTCGGCCGTCCTCGTCGAGGTGGACCAGACCGAACCGTTCGGGGCGACTCACCTGGGCGGCCAACAGACGTGAGACGCTCGTGTCCTCCTCGAACCCGCGGATCTCCTTCCCGATGCCGCAGGAGAGATAGTTGTCTCCCAGATACATCAGGAACGGCTCACCGTCCAGGAAGTCCGCCGCGACCATCACCGCATGGGCCAGACCCAGTGGACGCTCCTGGCACAGGTACGTGACCTTGAGACCGAAACGACTACCGTCCCCCACGGCTGCCCGGATCTGGTCACCGGTGCCGCCGATGACGATTCCTACCTCGGTCACTCCCGCGTCGACGATCGTGTCCAGTACGTGGAAAAGCACTGGCCGGTTGGCGAGTGGAAGCAATTGTTTGGCTGAAGTATGGGTCATGGGACGGAGGCGGCTCCCCGTTCCTCCGGCCAGTACCAGGGCCTTCATTCGGTTGCCTTTCCTCATCGGGATGCTGAGCTCTGACGGCGCACGGTCCCCAGCGCGCCGTCGTGAGGCGCGGTCAGACGTAGAGGCGCCAGTCGAGACTGGTGGCGTCCCCGTTCCATGCGCCTTCCACCGCCGTGCGGACCCCGTCGTGAGCGGGGTGGTCCTTCAGGTATTCGAGGAGCCATTCGGCGGCCTTGGGCTGGCGAACCGCCAGGTCCTCCGCCAGGTAGCGGCAGAAGGCGGGCTTGAGCTCAGGGAAGTTGCGGATCGTTCCCTTCTGCAACCATGTGTGGTGGAACTTGTCCACGTGCGTCTCACCCCGCCAACGTCCTGGCCCGGACTCCCAGACGCGGTCCGTCACCGGTCGCATCTCCATACCCATCGACACAGCCAGGGCCGCCCCCAAGTGCTGCTCGGTGAAGACCACACGGACGAAGTAGTCGTCGCCTCCGGCCGAACCCCCGTTTCCGCGGGCGTAGCGCAGAGCCTCCTCGGCGAATCGGCGGGGAAAAGCTTCCGACCTGAACCACGCCAATGAGGTGTTCACAGCCTGCACGTCGAAGTCGATGTCAGGGAACGTGTATCCCGGTGCGGTCGGCACCCTTCCCGGACCGGGATACACGGCGGGGTCGGTGGTCTCCCAGTGCGAGAAGACGAAGGCGGAGGGGCCGGCTTCGGGCACCGGCGCGCGGAGGTAGAGGTCGTGGTCCAAGAGCGCGAACGGAAGCGGAGCCCGCTGGAGGGTCGTGTACTTTCCGGCGCACATGAACGCCCGGGGGTCGATGTCGTCATCGTCCAGTTCCTCAGCCCACAGATGCACCTCGTCATAGAGGGAGAGCAGACCCCGCCTTTCCATGTCGGCGGCGCCGAAGGAGTCCGTGACCAAGTGGACGGGACCGTGGTAGGCGCGCCAGGCGTGGATGCTGTGGACGAGGGTCATCAGTGACTCGACCGGCATTCCCGGTTCGTGGTAGTGCTCCTGCGAACCGTTGTTGGCTGCCCAGGCGCGTTCTGGACGGGTCCACATGGTGTGGTAGGCCGTGGTCATCAACCGTGTTTCTCCTAACGGTGGTTCAGGGCATAGCGGACAGACAGTCCGTTATGAGCTGTCGCTCGCGGATGGCGATCTTTTCGAGGGAGGGGACAGCCGTCGCGGCGAAATCTGTGCGCCCCTCACGCCACTTGTGGGTGAGCATGGCGTTGCGTAGCCTTCTGGCCTCGACCTCTACGGACCTGGCCTCTACGACCATGTGGCGGAGCTCTCTCGGACGCAGCTGGGCCATGCGTTCCATCCGGTCCGCCATGAGCCGCTTGTGCTCCCAAAGCACGGACAGGCTCCGGATCACGTAAACGGACCTGTCAGCCAGGTAGGCCTCCAGCTCCTTTCCCAGCGGACCGTAGGCATCCATTCCGTACAGCCGGTCCCAGGGCTCCTGGATAGCGGAGAAGTGCAGGGACGTGTTCACGCCTCCCAGGTATTCCTCCAAGGTTCGTCGCACCAGGTCCAGGTCGAACCCGTAATCCACGTTCTCCCGCATCCGGAACAGGTGGACGCGGTCGTCATCGGTCAGTTCCAGGGCGCTTTCGTATGCCGCGCGGAGACCGGCCTGCGAAACCTCGGCCTCCCGGAAGAGGTGCTCGCCGTTGTAACCCAGAATGTGGGCAGCCCCGCGGTCATCGTCGATACCGGTGACGAGGACGTCGTGAATCTTGGTGAAGCGTCCGAACGCCTCCCTCCCCTCGATGTGGAACTCGTCGAGGTTGAGGGAAACGTAGTAACCCTCACCGACGACGTCGCGTACCCAGTCGACGACGTTCCCCCGGTGGGAGCCGACCCAGGAGCGGTCGAGCTTGACCACCTGGAGCCAGGGCGAGGCGGTGTGGTCGTGGAGGTAGAAGCAGAACGAGACACCGTCAGGACCCGCGGACGTGTCATAGGCGGTCTGGATGTAGTTGCTGAGGACCCAGTCCTCGCTCTCCGGCCGGGTACCGAGGATCGAGAGGGGATAGGCGTAGAACTGGTATCCCTGGGCCGCAGGCCGTGCGACAGGAAGTTTCCGGATCATAGTGGTCTCCATGGTCAGTCCGTCGGGGTCAATCGGCAGGCGCCCTTGGGGGACCAGCCCTCGTGTCCTCTCCTCTTTCGCCTCCGCCGTCCTGCGGGGAGTCGGCCAGGCGTGCGACTCCGGGAACGGCCAGGGGAACGAGGGTGCTCACCAGACCGACTCCGGCCGCGGTGACGAGCACGGGGGTGGGGCCCATGGACTCCGCGAGGGCCCCTGAGGCGGCGTAGCCCAGCGGCTCCAGACCGAAGCTGCCGACCTGGTCGATGCTGATGACGACACTGAGCAGGTTTTCGGGGATCGCCTTTTGAAGGGCGGTGTACCAGTAGACGCCGAACATCATGAATCCCGCTCCCGCGGCCACGTATCCCACCAAGAGAAGTGAGACGGGCACTGTCAGGGCCAAGGCGAGCAAGACCACGGGATAGGCCATCACCCCGCCCAGGGAGACCAGTCCGGGACGCTTCGGATTCCAACGGGCGGCGACCACCCCTCCGATGAGCTGCCCGGCGGACATGCAGGACAGGGCGAGGCCGTAGACGGGTTCGGCGTAGGAGTCGGCCACCACGATCGGCAACAGGACGAAGCCCGGGGCGATCGTGGCGGGAGCTTGAAGTGTGGCCACCGCGATAATCGCCAGCACCCAGGGACGTTTCACGACTTCCCTCAGCCCTGACCGAAAGTTGTTGCCCATGGACGCGGCGGCGTGCTCCTCGGACGGGGGCCGCTCCCGTATCCGGAACAGGACCGCGCCGCCTGCTGCGAAGGCGGAGGCGATCAGCAGGAAGACCACCTGCACGTTCAGCACGGCGAGGAGTACACCCGCCACGGCCGGGCCCGTGATGCCCATGGTCCGGCCCACGATGTTGCGCAGTGCGTTGGCCTCCCGCAACTGCTCGCGGGGCACGATGACGGGCATGATCGCCCCAGCGGCCGGTTCGCTTATCGAGCCGGCCACTCCGCTCACCACTGCCAGCAGGACCAGCCAGGTCGCGGCCGAGGGCCCGAACGCGAAGCCGAGCATGACGGCCAACTGGATCAGGTCGTTGACAGCCATAGCCATGGACTTACGTATCTTGCTTAGCAACGCACCGCTCACCAGGGCGAAGGCGGAGCCGGCGGCTCCGCGTACGCCGAGGATCAAGCCGAGCATCAAGGGGCCGTGTTCGACCAGGACGAGGGCGACCAGGGCCACTGGCAGCATCTCGGAGCCGAGGTCGTCGACCCCCCTGCCGCAGAGGAGCAGCCTGAACCCTCGGTTCCTGAGGGTCTGGGGAACGTTGAACATGTCGTCATCTCTGGGTGTGGTGAACTACCTCAGGCAGCCGGGTGACAGTCGATGAGTGATCCACGGGTACGGGGGTCCTCTCTGATACCGGAGACGGACCACCCAGCCTCGGCGAGCAAACCGGTGAACTCACCTCGGGTCCGTTCCCGGCCGCCCACCGCCACCAGCATCCACACATCGGCTGCGGCTCCCGGATGAAAGTCCGCTGGCGAGTCGGACAGTACGTACTCACCGATGACCAGCCGCCGGACCCCCGAATCGCGCAGACGCGCCACCAGGGCCCCGGACTCCTGGTCGGTGAGGTTGTGCAGAATGTTGATGAGCATGGCAGTGTCCGCCTTCGGGAGTTCCCCTGACAGGTAGTCCGCCGTCAGGAAATCCACCCGCTCCGCGACGCTGTGCGCCCAGGTCCGCTCCCCTGCCAGAGCGACCGCGGCGGAGCGTTCGAGCAGCACTCCCCGTGCTCCGGGCACGGCTTCCAACGCCGCCTCCAGGTGGTGGCCCAAGCCGCCTCCCACATCCACCAGGCGCTCACACCCAGACCAATCGTGCTCGCGGACCAGGGAGCCGAATGTCCTCAGAGAGCGGCTCAGACACGCGTCGCGAAAGGTCTCGGCCCATTCGCGGTCCCGATCGATCACGGCGTAGAAGCCGCCCTGTCCGGTCATCGCGGACCGGCCCGTGCGTACGGTCTCCTCGATCTCGGCCATGGCAAGGTACTCGGCCTGCAGGCCCAGTTCGGCCGCGATGTTCCCAGGAGAGCTCCGACACAGGAGCCGCCCCGTATCGGTGACGCGGTAGCCCTCGTCATCCTGGGCGAAGATCCCCAGACCGACCATCGGTCGCAGGACTCTGGCCAGACCGTCGCGTGCCGCTCCGCATCGCTCGGCCAGCTGGTCCAGGCTCAGAGGCCCGTTGACCAGCGTGTCGGGCACACCGAGTCGGACGACGACGTGCAAAACCCTGGACAGGGAGATGTCATGCAGTCCAGTCAGCCAGGCCGCGTCCGCCGCGGTAGCGGTACCAGTCGTCACAGGGTCCCCCTGCGGAGCTGCTCGGCCTCCACCGCTTGGAAGAGCGCCTTGATGTTCCCGGCCCCGAACCCCTTGGACTCGCCGCGGCGTTCGATCACCTCGAAGAAGAGGGTGGGACGCCCGGACACTGGGCGGGTGAAGATCTGGAGGAGTTCACCGCTCTCGTCCTGGTCGGCCAGGATCGACCTGTCGCGAAGCCTTCCGATCTCTCCGCTCAGGGCGGGAACCCGCTGGTCGAGTACTTCGTAGTAGGCGGCCGGAGTACTGAGGAACTCCGCCCCCGAGTCGGTGAACCGGTCGACGGCCTGGCAGATGTCGTCGCTGGCGAAGGCCACGTGCTGCACGCCGGGCCCACCGTTGTGCTCCAGGAACTCACTGATCTGGCTGCGGTCGCCGGGGGCACCAGGGGCGACGAAGGTCAGGGTCGCGCCGGACCGGGGGTCGCGCACGACGATGCTGAGCATGCTCGACCGCCCTGTGTCGGTGGTCTCCTTCATCAGGATCTCGAAGCCGAGCACGTCCACGTGGAAGTCCGCCCACCGGTCGAGGTCGTCGTATCCCAGGGCGCATGCCAGGTGGTCGATGGACAACAGGGGGGACGGCCCTGCGCTCCGACCTGGTCCGGCCGTCTCGGCCACGAACGTGTAGGTGTAGGCCCCCAGGACGTCGATGGACAACGGCGCCGCTCCCGGCGAAGCGCCGCGTTGAACCGCACGGTGAAAGGCGTCTTCGGGATCCTCGACGGCCAATCCGACATCGCGGACGCCGTCGCCGTGCTCACGGACGAAGTCGGCCACCGGGCTCGCGGGCCGAAGAGCGCCGGTTACCGCCAGGGTCACGCCTCCCTGTCCCAGGACGTATGACCGCTCCCCCGGGGTCTTGTTCCAGTCCTCGGCCCCGTTCCCACGCAGCTGGAAACCGTACCGGTCCCGGAACCAGTCAGCGGCGTGGTCGGCGTTGCCCACGGCGATCTCACAGTAAGCGAAACCACCCGGGGTCCACGGCTGACCGTTTGTCGTGTCACTCATGTGTACTTCCTTTCTCGTGCTTCCCTCGGGAACGGGGGCGGTCCGGTCTCTTGGAGAATGTTTCGAAGGCTTTTGGACCAACGGGCGGCTCTTCCCGGCAACCTCTCGCGAGACGGTGCGCGACGTTCAGCCTGTCCGTGCCGTACGAGCGCGAAGACACCGCGGAAGGCAGCCTGGTGGACGCGAGTCCGAGACGGTTCAAAGAGCACGGCCCAGGGCCTCCGAGAGCGCGCGGACCGTCGGATACTCAAAGAGGTGGGTCAGTGGAAGCTCGGCGCCGAAGCGCCGCTGGAGCTCGGTGTGGGCCTGGACGAGAACGATGGAGCGTGCGCCGATGTCGAAGAAGGGCGTCGTGGCGGGGACCTCGTCCAGACCGAGTAGTTCGGCGAAGACCGCGCTGACGGACTCCTCCACACCACTGCCTCCCGGGATCGCGGTACCGCCGCCGTCCCGTGGCGGAGTGCGTCGGTCTCGGGGCGCGTCGACGGCCTCCAGACGCCGCAGCTCCGTGTCTGGGTAGTCGGTGATCCGCTCGACCGTTGCCAAGTAGTGGTCCAACAGGCGTGCGGCCTCGCCCCGCCCGACCACCGTGTCGTCGTGGACGAGTTCCACCCGAGAGGATTCGCCCTCCGAGCGTTCCTCCACCGACAGGGTCAACGGAAGACCAGTCCTGGTCACAGTGCGGACGGAGGCGATCTGCGTGCCGAGGTCGCCGGGTACTGTCCTCGGGTAGTTCTGGTAGAGGAAGTGCGTGTCGTACAGGGGGCCGGCGATACCTGAGGCTCTGGCGAGCGCCTCGGGGCCGATACGGGAGAAGAACAGGTCCCCGGCGACGGACCCCTGGAGGTCCCTGACCCACGCGCCGAGAGTGGCTTCCGGGCTCACCTTCGCCCTGACCGGAACGGTCGCCGTGTGCATCCCCACCGTCTGGACTGATGCGTCCTCCTCCGACCGGTAGGAGGTGGTCGTCCCGCAGACCACGTCCGCGCGCCCGCACATCCGGGAGACGAGCAGCAGCCAGGCCGCCAGGTGGATGGTCCCGGGGGTGACATGCAGGGCGCGAGCCGCTGCCGCCACCCGATCGGTCAGGTTCAGAGGCCGGCGTACCGTGTCCAGGCCGTGCCCGGTGGCGCTGGGCAGGACTTCGCCCGGGAATAGGAGACAGGGTCCGTCGAGTCCGTCAAGACGCTGTACCCAGTGCTCGTACGCCTCCCGCGAGTCCTGGGCGGCGTCCCAGCGCACGAACTCTGAGAAGGGGGGCGCGGGTGCACGTTCGACCGAGGGCCGGTCCATGTCGGCCAAGACCTCCCCCAGGAAGCGCCACGCTCCCTCCCCGTCGAGAATCAGGTGGTGGTGCGTCCACACCAGGGTCGTTCTCCCCTCTCCGCAGGAGAAGAGAGACCAGCGCATAGGCGGCGCCGATCCTGGGTCCATGCCCGCCTCCAGGTCCTCGGCAGCGGCGTCCCGGATCAGGCGGGCCTGTTCGGTACGGCTCAGGTGGGAGAGGTTGTGCGTCTCCACGGGAACCGACACCTCGTGGTGGACACGACGGACGGCTCGGTCCTGGTCCAAGTGGAAGCTGGAACGGGTCAGGTCATACCGGGCGACCTGTCGGTCGACGGCGTCCGCGAAACCCCGAGGGCACAGTTCGCCGCGAAGGTCGATGATGGTCTGTTCCACTCCGACGAGGGAGTCGGGACGTGCGACGCTGTGCAGCAGCATGCCGGTCTGCGCCGGAGTGAGTTCCTCCAGGCCCTCCCCCTGGAGAGCCGCTAGCTCGGCAGCCGCACGAGCGAGGTGCCCACCGAAGTCACGCGCCTCCAACAGGCTCACACGCGCGGTGTCCACCGCGTAGTGGGCGACCAGGTCCCCGTCCTCATGGCAGATGAGAAGGTCAAGGGCGTATACGGACGTGTTGGCAGGGTGCACGTCTCGTCCGGCCGTCTCCCCGGTGAGATGGAACGAGCCGAACGCACGCCCGGACACCGGGGTACGCCCCATATACGTCAGGCATACCTCCGCGGGGCTCTCGGGCACCGGCGTCGGGCTAAGGAAGCGATGCGCCAGGAAGCGGCTTCCGTTACGGGGCAACGCGTCCATCGTCTCGCGCACACTGGTCAGCGCTCGGGACGGGTCCGGGTGGTGTGCGAGGCGCACAGGATGGCTGGACGCCAGCCATCCGACGATGTCGGAGGCGTCGAGATCGAGGGCGTCGCGTCCGTGCACCTCCCTGTCGACTGTCACCGAATCACGCCCGCGCCAGCTCGTCAGGGCTCTGGCCAGGGCCGTGAACAGCAGGGGTTCCAAAGCTCCCTCACACGAGCGCTCGGCCGCCTCCGCCATGTCACCGCTGAGTAGAGTGCGAGAGAACCAGTGCAGGCGGGACGAACCTTCCCTGGCCGGGAACAGTGCCGGTCCCGGATCAGCCGTGGCCTTTCGCCAGTAGTCGGCCTCGGCGTGGTCCGCGCTGACCTCCGTACGCAGGCGGTTCAGCCAGCGGGAGGGGTCCTGAGGCAGTCCTGGCTCCGATCGCTGTCCGCCCAGCAGGTGGTCCAGGTCGTCTAGGACGAGGTTCCAAGAGACCGAGTCCACTCGAAGATGGTGCGCGACCAGGACCATCCGCTGAGCAGGCGCCGGACTGTACACCGCTAGTAGCGCGGGCCCTCCTCGAGCCGACAGAGCATGCCGGTGGGCTTCGACTTCACCGCTGAGCTCTTCGAGGGAGCACTCCGTCCGCACGAACCGCACGGCCTCCGGCGCGCCGCCCTCTCCATACGTGCGCGGATTCAGGGCGGGGTGCCGTTCGACGACCTTCTCCAGGTGTTCACGCAGCTGGCCGGGATCCACCGCACGGTGGAATTCCACGACGACGGACTGGTGGTAGAGGTTCGGCTCGGGGAAGTCCTGTTCCCAGAACCACGAGGCCATGGGAGACCGCTCCACAGGGCCGGTGACGGTCTCAGGAGGGGATCCCCCATCTGGGTGCTCCCGTCGAGCGGGTCTGTCCAGCTTCGCTCTGAGCTCACCCAGCACCTGGTGGCGGAAGACGTCAGCCGGGGTGATCCGAAAACCGATCCGGCGCAGACGGGTCACCAGACGTAGCGCGAGAATCGAGTTACCGCCACAGCTGAAGAAGTGGTCGTCGTCATGGGCAAGGTCCCGGCCGAGAACAGCGCACCACTCACGGACCAGAGGATCCGTCTGTGGCGCATCGGCCCGCATATGCCCGTTCCGCCCCTCGTCTGGGCGCCCGAAGGGAGTGGCGTGGCGCAGCAGTTCACCGAGCGGACGACGGAGCACCTGACCGTCCGAGATCCGGGGCAGCCGTTCCAGCACCAGGCCGGAAGCGGTCACCGAGTCCGGGCCCAAACCGGCCGCGACCTCGCCCAAAGCCGCGCCGACCATGTGGGAAGCTAGTTCAGCACGCATAGGGAGGTTGGCCAGGAGGCCCCGGCGGTTCCCGTTCAACTCGTGGGAGCGGTGCAGCGGCAGGCGCTCGTGTCCCGGTGCGCGGCGACGGACGAAGGTCACGTCCACGTGGTGGGCGTCCCGCCCGTAGGGCAGTAGGACCTCGTACCCCGCACGCGCGGCCACGGTGAACCACCGCCGCCACAGATCAGCGCCGTCACCGGTTTCGGAAGCGCTGGAATCCAGCAGGTCTGTCAGCTCCGCGTCTCGATAGCTCCTGGTCAGGGACAGGAGCGCCTCGGTGTGAAGCGGATGGGGCCGTGCCGGCAGTACCACGCTCTCGGGGCCCTCACGCAGGATGGCCTCCAGCTCCGCCGGATCTTCGACGACCGCGGGCGGAGGCGCTTGTTCCCAGTCGCCGTGGAACAGGCGGGCGTCGAAGCGGTACCGGCTGAGCTCCGATTCCGGCCACGGACGCCGGGCACAGACCTCGACCGCGGCGGGGTAGAGCGCCCCCTCGAGACCGCGGGTGAAGAACTCCGGTGACAACAGGAGTTCCTCCTCCTGGCTGACCGCCTCCTCCACCCCCGCGACCAGGGCGGCTCCCCCCGTACCGGGGGACCGATGCAGTACCTGTTCTCGGTACAGAGCCCGGCGCACCTCCAGGCCGCGCACATCCCCGACATGGATCACGGCCTTGGACGCCAGGAACGGCCGTAGCGTCCGGAGTACCGAGATGAGATAGTCAGAACTCGGGAAGTACTGGGCGACCGAATGGATGACGACCGCGTCGAACCGGCCCCCGACTCCGAGGCCGGCCAGGTCTGCGGCTTCTCCGTGGAACAGCTCGGCGTGTGCCGCTTCAGGGTGGTCGTACTCGATGGTGCGCGCCAAATAGTCCAGTGCGGACAGTGATACGTCGAGCCCCACATAGCGCTCGACCTCCGGCGCCAGGCGAAACAGGAGCATGCCAGTACCGCAGCCGATTTCCAGGACACGCCTGGGGGCGAAGGCCCGCACCGAGGCGACGGCGTCCGCCACCCAGGGAACCATGACCCGGTCGGGTAGCGGTTCCCGGTCGACCGACCCGATCCAACCGCTGGTGTTGAGGGTCGGGTCCCGGTCCTGACCGTGCTCGTTGAACGACTCCTCGTCGTGCACGGCGGCCCAGTCGGTGACCCTTGTGCGCTCCGCCCGCTCCCTGTCTCCACCGATTCGGGGGGAGACCTCCAGCACGGCTGCCGCGGCCCCGTCCGGGCCCGGGCCGACATGGGCCTCACCGATCCCGGAGACACTTGTCAGGGCGCGTTCGATCCGCTCCGGATCGATCAGTACGCCGGAACGTTTGAACCTGCGGTCCCTCCTGCCGAGGATCTCCAGACGTCCGTCGGGGAGAAACCGCCCGGAGTCCTCCGTCACCAGGGTGGAGGTACCACTGGGTGTGCGTACCGCGTCTCCTGAGAGTGCGATGTTGCCGACGGCGCCCCGCGCCACCGAGCAGCCGTCCTCGTCGACCACGGTCAGTTCCGCGTGGGACAGGGCACGCCCGATGGGCAGGCGTTCGGTTTGCTCGTCGACCGGGGCACAGGTGATGTCGTCGGTAGCCACCGTGACAGTGCCCTCGGACAGGCCGTAGGCGTGCAGCAGCCGCGCCCCGCCGAAGCCCGCGGCACGCCACCGCAGGACCGATCGGGGACGGAGGAACTCGCTGCCGATGACGACGAGCCGAATGGTGGAACCCTGGGATCGTGAATCCTCTGGGTCCGGCAAGGCCTCGGTGAGGCGGTGCCAGAAGGATGACGGCAGGTTCAGGACGGTGACACCTGACTCGTGTACCTCGTCCAGGAAGCGCTCGGGCTCGGCCGCCAAGGTCTCCGAGGGGATGACGACCGCGCCTCCGGCCAGGACGGTCGGTACGACCTCCTCGATACCCACGTCGAAGCCGGGTGAGGCGAAATGCAGCACACGGTCGTCCTCTGCCAGTCCGTAGCGCTCCTGCACAGCGTCCAGGTACCGAACGAAAGCCCCATGCGCGACCGAGACCGCTGAGGGGGTTCCGGAGGACCCGGAGGTGTGCACGGTGTAAGCAGCCGTCCCCGGTGGATCAAGGGCCGGTTCCAGGGAGTCGACCAGCTCGCTCCACGCCCCGGACGCGGACCCGACGACGGCTTTCGGGCGCAACCGCCGGAGTAGGGCTGAGGTGAGCGTGTCGCTCAGCCGTTCATCCAGGGGGCAGTACGCAGCGCCGATACGTAGGACGGCAAGCATCAGGACGACGCCCTCGGACGAGCGTGGAGCAGCCACAGCCACGCGGTGTCCGCGGCGTACGCCCCTACCCTCCAACTCAGCGGCGGCGTCGTCCGCCGCCGAGGACAGCTCACCGTAGGTCCAGGCCCGTCCAGCCGTGATCAGTGCCACTCTCGCCGGGTCCGAGGACAGGGCCCGGTTCAGGCGCTCACACAGCTCGACGACCGGGCAGCGGCCCTCGGCGGCCCGATACGTCGTTTCCCCGGACTGCTGCGGCTGTTCCGCGGGCACGGAGGCACCCAAGGCCTCGTCCAGGGACCGGCGGTATTGACTCTCCAGCTCATCAGCGTCCGGGAATAGTTCCGTCGAGTACTCGAATGTGCATTCGATCTCCTCTCCCTCGTCATAGATGTCGAGGGAGAGCGCGAACTGCGAGGTCCCCTTGTCGATGTGGGAGAAGCGGCTCGCCACCCCGGAAAGGCCGAGCCGCTGTTCGGCCGCGTTCTGCTGCTGACAGGTCACGTCGAAGAGCGGGTTGGCCAGTAGCCGGCGTTCCGGGGAGAGGAGGGACACGATCTTCTCCAGAGGGGCCCGCCGGTGCTCGAAGGCATCGAACACCGCCTCGCGCACGGCCTCCAGAGCAGTGGTCGCCGGAGCGTCGTGGGAGAACACAGTGCGCACAGGCAGCGTGTTGACCATGAAGCCGACGGCCTTTTCCGCCTCCAGGGTGTCGCGTCCGGCCGTCGGGCAGCCGATGGTGAGGTCGTCGACGCCGAAACGGCGTCCCAGTGCGTGACGCAGAGCCGCCATCAGAACCATGAACGCGGAGCAGTGGTTGCGCACGGCGGTCGCACGGACCGCTTCGGCGACCGGCGCGGTGATTCGGAAACGGTGGTAGGCGCCCTCCAGGCTGGTACGTCCGTCCGAGAGCCCGAGCGGGGGCTGGTCCGCGAGCGCGGCCAGCCAGTACTCCAGGTCCTTCTCCTCACGGGGATGGGAGCCCGTGGGGATCCCGGCGAGGGACACGGCCGGAGCCAGCCCGTCCTCTGCTCCTCCTACCGCGGCCTCGTACATCGTGGCCAGCTCATCCAGCATGATCCCTACCGACCACGCGTCCACCACGATGTGGTGGAGGACGAGGACGAGCGTGTGCTCTCGGGAACCGCTCTCGAACAAGTGGGCCCGTACCAGCGGGCCGCGTTCGAGGTCGAAAACCTCCCGGGCCGCCTCCCGCGCGAGCGGGGCCACGAGTTCGCGGGGGCCTGGGACCCTCCGCCGCAGGACACGCCAGTTCTCCAGCGAGTTCACCACCTGACGCACACCGGTCTCCGGCGCCGAAGCGAAGGTCGTACGCAGCCCCTCGTGCCTGCGCACCAGGGCCTCCACACACTCGGCGAACAACGCGGCGTCGAGCGAGCCGTCCAGGTCGACGCGGAAGGCCACGTTGTAGAAGTAGCTGTCCGGGTGCAGCTGCTGAAGAAAATACAGCTGTACCTGGTTGGGGGTCGCCCGGACGCTCACCGGATACTCCGCGAGAGTCATACCCGCTCCTCCCCGCGTGCCCGGTCGATGGCCCGGACCGTTCCGCGAACGGTCGGGTCCTTGTAGAAATCGCGGACGCTGACGTCCACGCCGAACTCGGACAGGACCCGGGACAGCACACGGGTGGCCCGAAGCGAGTGGCCTCCCTTGTCACCGAACACGTCGTCCACCCCCAGGTCCGTGCGTTCCAGGACCTCAGCCCAGATCCGCAGCACCCGTTCGGTGTCCTCGCTTCCCGTGTCCTCGGCCGGGACACGGGCCCCGTCTTCCAGTAGCCGTTCCAGGGCGCGCTGGTCGACTTTGCCGCGCTCGGTCAGCGGAAGGGAGTCGAGTTCGACGATCCGGTCGGGAACCATGTAGGAGGGCACCCCCGCCCGCAGGGCGTCCACGAGCGCCGCCTGGCCACCCCTGTCACCACCCCGAACGACGAAGGCGACGAGTTCGCGCTCCTCGCCCCGAACCGCTTGGAGCACATGGGCGTCCCTGACGTCCGGCTGGGCGCACAAGCGCAGTTCCACGGCCGCCGGTTCGAGGCGGAAACCGCGCACCTGGACTTGCCGGTCACCACGTCCGCACAGCTCGTACCCGTCCTGACCGTCCCGGCGAGCCAGATCACCTGTCCGGTAGGCCCTGACGGTGCTCCCTCCTGGGCCCAAGGCCAGATCCAGGAAGCGCTGTTCCGTGGCTTCCGGGGAGTTGACGTAACCGGCGGTGAGGCCATCGCCGGTCACGTACAGCTCTCCGCGTGCCCCGGGCCCGACCGGGGTCAGGTCCTCGTCCAGTACATGCACCCCGGTTCCGGGGAGCGGATCACCCAGGGGGAGCGGCCGGTCGGGCCGAGTGGCCGGGGATGCCTGGTAGAGCGACGTGAAGACGGTGTTCTCCGTACACCCGTAGCAGGCCACGACGCTCGCCTCCAGAGCGGCGTCGGCCGCCGTGAAGGACACGGGCGGAACCGTGTCACCCCCGGTCATCAGCAACCGCAGAGAAGACAGGCGGTCAAGGTCCTGGGAAGTGAGCTGTCGAAAGATCCCGGCGGACAGGTGGGCCACACTCACGGAGTGTTCGAGCACGGTGCCGGTGAGTTCGTTCAAGGAGTGATAGCGCTCGGTGGGTACCACCAGTTCCGCACCAGCCGTGACCGCGGCCCACGTCTCCCACAGGGAAGCTCCGAATCCCGGGTGGGCCAGAGCCAGTACCCGGTCCGACGGGGAGAGGGTGATCGGCCCGGCCCCGCGGGCCAGGCGGGTGATCCCGCTCTGGGCCATCGCCACCAGTTTCGGCACGCCCGTGGTTCCAGAGGTGGCGACCAGGCACATGGTGTCCTCTGGGAGCGACGGATCCGGCCGCGAGTCCGACGCGTCCACCCTCTCGCACACCAGTCCGCCGGCCCCGGGAGCGCCCTCGGTCACCAAGTAGCGGGCGCGCGCCCAGCGAAGTAGGTCACGTTGGTAGGAACGCGGCCATTCCGGGTCCACGTACAGGTAGCAGAGCCCTTGTGACACCACCGAGAACACCGCGGACAGCAGACGCGGACCAGGAGGAAGGCTGACGGCGATCACCGTGCCGGAGGCGGCCCCCAGCTTGGCGAGCCGGGCGGACACGGGTGCGCCCATGTCCATGATGTCCGCGTAGGTGTACAGGTCGGTCCCGTGGCGCACTCCGCCGGCGGGCGAGGCCACCGCCTCCGAGATCAGGGCAGCTGCTTCTCCGGTCGTGGCCCTGGTGCCATCGGAACCCGTTCTCATGCCCGCTCCTTCTTAGCGATCCGTCCGTGGCTGGTACGGGACGAACGCTAGGACGCGGGGATGTGCCCATCGTTTTCGCCCGCTATCGCTCTCGCGAAAACCGGAAGGAAACCCAGGGGTGCAAGGGTCCCCACGATCGAAGCGGGCGAACACCGACCCACGGCGGGCAACGCGACTGGAGTCAGAACAGACATGACGAAGGCACCGGACGACCCTGGCGAACTGATACATGTCGGAAAGCCCAACATCGGTGATCGACAGCGCTTCCTCGATCGGCTCAGCGGTGCCCTGGACCGGCAGTTGTTGAGCAACGGCCCTCTGGTGCGGGAGTTCGAGGAACGTGTGGCCTCGCTCGCCGGAGTCGATCACTGCGTTGCCGTCTGCAACGCGACCACGGGGCTCCAGGTCGTCGCCAAGTCCTACGGGATCGGGCCCGGGGACGAGGTGATCATGCCGGCCTTCACCTGGGTCGCGACCCCCCATGCGATGGAGTGGATCGGTGCGGTCCCCGTCTTCTGCGATATCGACCCGCGCACGGCGACGATCGACCCGGAACACGTACGACGGCTGGTGACGCCTCGGACCCGGGGCATCATCGGCGTACACGTTTACGGGGTTCCGTGCGATACCGACGCGCTGGACACCCTGTCCCGGGACACCGGCCTACCCGTCTTCTACGACGCGGCCCACGCCGTCGGCAGCACCCACCTAGGACGTCCCATAGGCGGATTCGGCGAGGCGGAGGTCTTCAGCTTCCACGCCACCAAGTTCCTCAACAGCTTCGAGGGCGGAGCTGTCGTGACCAACGACGCGGACTTGGCCGAGCGCCTCCGCGCCACCGTCAACTTCGGCCTGGCCCCAGACCGCCAGGTGCTGTGGTCCGGAACCAACGCCAAGATGACCGAGGTCTGCGCGGCGATGGGGCTGACCTCCCTTGAAGCCATGCCCGGACTCATCTCGGTCAACCGGCGCAACGACGCCGCCTACCGCCGGGCTCTCGCCGGGATACCGGGAGTGAGAGTGCGCCCTCAGGCCCCGGGCGGAGGCAACCATCAGTACGTAGTCGTCGAGATCGACCCGGATACCACAGGGATCCACCGGGACGATGTCAACCGGACCATGCACGCGCGGGGGATCCTCACCCGGCCCTACTTCTCCCCGGGGTGCCACCAGTTCGCTCCCTACCGCGCAACGGCCGCACACGCGCCCCTGCCCAACACCGAGGCGCTCGCGGAGCGGGTCCTGTCCCTTCCCAACGGCACCTCGGTCGGTCTCTGTGAGGTCACCAGGGTGGCCGACGTCCTTCGGCACGCCGTAGGCGCGCCGCTAACAGCATGAGTGAAGAGGTCCGTGTGACACATCGAAACGATGAAACAGCCATCATCGGCATGGCGTGCCGTGTTCCCGGCGCGAACGGCCCGGACGCGTTCTGGCAGATGCTGGTCGACGGGCAGGAGGCCTCCCGGCCCATAGCCCCGCACAAGGCAGTCGCCGCCGGGACCCCGGAAGAGGCCCTGAACAGTCCCGGCTTCGTACTCAGACACCATCCTGTCGACGACTCCTACCAGGGTGTGGACACCTCCCTGTTCGGCCTGACCGCGCGTGAGGCCACCGTGATGGACCCGCAGCACCGGATGTTCTCCGAAGTGCTGTGGGAGGCACTGGAGGACGCCGGCCGCACCGGGGAGGGAGAAGCGGCGGGTGTGTTCGCCAGTACAGGCACCAACACCTACCTCCACCTGCTGATGGCCGAGGAAGGCCATCAAACCCCTGCCGACGACAGCGTCCTCTGGTTGCTCAACGACTCGGACTTCCTGAGCACGCGGCTCTCCTACGCCATGGACCTGCGGGGGCCGAGCATGTCCGTGCAGACTGCCTGCTCCGGCTCCCTGGTCGCACTGCACATGGCGTGCCAGGCGCTGGCGAACGGGGACTGCGAAATCGCGGTCGCGGGTGGAACGGCCTTGGAGCTGCTGAGCCAACGCGGATACCAGCATCGTTCCGGTGGGATCGGCTCGGTGGACGGACGCTGCCGCCCCTTCTGCGCTGACGCCACCGGCTCGGCCCGGGGCAGCGGTGCCGCCGCGGTCGTACTGAAACCCCTGTCAGCCGCTATCCGTGACGGAGACGACGTCATCGCCACCATCCGTGGCAGCGCGGTCAACAACGACGGTCGCGACAAAGCCGGTTTTACCGCTCCGAGCGTCGAGGGCCAGGCCGAGGCCATCAGGCTGGCGCAGCGCAGAGCGGGGGTCGGCCCACAGGACGTCGACTACGTCGAGGCGCACGGTACCGGCACCTCCCTGGGCGATCCCCTGGAGATCCGGGCCCTGGAGTCGGTATTCGGGGCACGCACTGGTGACGCCTGCCGTCTTGGATCGCTCAAGGCCAACATCGGACACCTCGACGCGGCCGCGGGAATCATCGGGGTCATCAAAGCGGCACTCATCGCCCGCCACCGGAAGCTGCCACCGCAGGTGAACTTCTCCGCCCCTTGTTCAGCGCTGGCCGGATCCGACGCGTTGGCGGTCAACACCAACGAAGAGCGCGTCATCCGCAGCAGCCGGGCCAACGTCGGGGTCACATCGCTCGGTTTCGGCGGTACCAACGCCCACGTGATCGTCTCCGAAGCCGTCCCCGCCGAGGATTCCCTCCGTGTTTCGGAGCCCGAGGGGGCATGGGTCGTCCTGCCAGTGTCGGCGGCCACGGAATGGTCCCTTCTGGAGCAGTGCCGCACACTGGCCGAGTTCATCGGCTCCGGGGAGCATTCCGTCATCGAGGTCGCCCGCACCCTGCGGTTCGGAAGAAGGGCACTGCCCCACCGTGCCGCAGTGGTCGCCCGCACCGCGAAGGAAGCCGCGCAGGCGCTGGCTGACGTGGCCCGGGGAGGGCAGAGGGCTCCTGAGGAGGCCCACCAGACCGCCGGAACCGCGGCCTCCGAGCGCGCGGCCGCAGAGGTATCGGCCCGCCGGTGGGTCTCCGATCCCGACTACCGTCTCCCAGGTGAGCGAGGACGCTATCCTCTTCTGCGTCTGCCCACCTACACTTTCGACCGGGAGCGTCACTGGCCCTTGCGCGTCGCAGCGCCCTCACCGAAGAGCGATGGTACGCGAGTGCACAGAGTGCGCTGGTCTCCCTCCGATGAGCCCGCAGGAGCCGTCCCTCCAGACTCATCCGTCCTCCTGATCGATGAGCCCGGAGAACGCGCGGAAACCGTGGCCGCCCTGCTGTCCGAGAGGTTCGACCAGGTCCGGATCCTGGCTCCGGAAGAAGCCGAGCGGAAATCCTCCTTCCTCACGGCACCCGCCCCGACGACCGTCATCGACTTGTCCGGACTCGCTCCGAGGTCCTCCACGACCGATGGCTACACCCGCTTCCGCAGGATTATCGAGTTCGTATCCCACACAGGCGCGACACGTGTGCTGTGCATGGCCGCGGGTGAGCTCGCCCTCCCCGGTGACGCGACCGCTGACCGCTCTCCCGCCCTCTCCCCAGGAGCGCTGAACGCCTTCAACGCCGAACGCGAAGACGCCACCGCCACGCTCCTAGACGTCCCTCCCGGACTCGGCTACGAGACTCTCGCCCTGTTGTGCCTCGAAGAGCTGGGCCGCTCCGACCCGCGAGCCGCTTGGCGTGAAGGACGCCGATGGCTTCCCGACTACCCGGAAGCCCCGATCGCGGTTTCCAGCCAGGGCCGAGGAGCGCTGCGCTGGTTGATCACCGGAGGCAAGGGAGGGATAGCCACGGCGCTGACTGACAGGATCCTCGCCACCAGGCCCCATGACACGGTGGTCCTAGTCGCACGCGGCAGTAGACCGCAGCCCGTGCGCGGGTATGAAGCCGTCGAGTTGTCGGAAAAGGACTCAGGCGGCTCCCCGCTCCGCTGGCTTGAAGCTGACGTGTGCGACGGGGAGGCCATGGAACGGGTGTCCCGCTTTTGTGAACAAGCCCTGGGCGGAGTGGACGTGGTGCTCCACACCGCCGGTCGCGCCGGGGGCGGACGGCTCGGGGACGGCGGTGTCCACGACACCGCGTACGTCCTCTCGCCCAAGGTCGAAGGCACCGACAACGTGGTGCGGCTCTTCTCCGGGAAGGCCCGGGTGGTCCTCTTCTCGTCGCTCACGACCGTCAAGCCACTCTCGGGAGCCGCCGACTACGCCGCGGCCAACGTCTATCTCGAGGATGTGGCCACCCGGAACCAGACTGATGGGGACTCGGGAGTCCTTGCCATCGCCTGGCCCACCTGGCGTGACACCGGAATGGCCCGCGGCTTTTCCCACGGACTCACCCCGGACACCGGTCTGCGTATGATCATCGACCGCCTGGAGGAATCAGGTGTGCTGTTCGTGGCCACCCCGCAAGAACCCATGCCGTCTCGGAAACAGGACGTGGCGCCGCCGGAACACGGAGACGGCCCTCCGGCCGATCCGCGGTCGATCATACGGAAGCTGTGGCACCAGGTGCTGGGTGGAGGAGCGTTCAGTGACGAGGAGAACCTGATCGACCTGGGCGCGGACTCCTTCGTCATGCTGCGCTTCCTCGACCTCGCCGACGAGAGGTTCGGCCCGGTGCTCAGCCTGGACGACCTCTTCGAGTACCCGACCCTCGCGGAGCAGTCCGCACTGGTCGAGCACCGCCGCGCTGATGGGGTGACGCAGTGAGCCAGCGCTTGCACGGGGTCGGGCTGACGCGTACTCGGCCCGTTCCCGACGCTCGTTTCCGGTTGTTCGTCCTTCACCATGCGGGCGGCTCCCACCTGGGTTATATGGACTGGGTCCGACACTTCCCCTCCGATTGGGACGTGTGCCTGGTCGACGCTCCGGGAAGAGGGCGCTCCTTGGGAACGGAGCCCCTGCGTGAGGCCGAAGCGCTCGCTCACCGGTTCCATGACCGGTTGCTTCCCGAACTGGACCGACCGTACGGGATCTTCGGCCACAGCATGGGCGGGCTCCTGACCTACGAACTCGCTGATCTGCTGGCCGCAACGGATTCACGAGCGCCCACGTGGCTGGGCATCTCGGCCTGGAGCCCCCGCCCTGAGGGCGAGCCCTCCGAGGAGCGGCACCTCTGTTCGTCCGAGGAGCTGCGCCAAGGCTTGGCCGGTTTGGGCGGGACTCCCGACGAGGTTCTGCAAAACGAAGAGTTGTGGCGGTTCCTGGAACCCCTGATACGAGCCGATCTGCAAGTGGTCGACACCTGGCGTCCCCGTTCCAGGCGGGAGGGCCCGAGGACACCGCTGTCCGTCTTCGGGGGTGAGTCCGACACGGGGGTCACACCCGAGCTCCTCAACGGCTGGCGAGACAGGTGGCGAGGTCCGGTGAACGTGCGTGTGTACCCCGGCGGCCACTTCTACCTGGGCGAGTGTCCCGCCGAGGTCGCGGCACACATCACCGAGGACGTTGAGTCGATCCTGGGGACGGAGCACGGAGCGCGCGCTGCCGGATCTGACCGTGAAGGTCCGGCACAGGGCGCTCACCAGTAGGAACAGGGCGGGATTTGGACCCACGGCCCCTCGACGCCGGGCCACGGGGGCCGGGAAAGACCGCTCAGCGACACGAAGCACCTGGTCAGGACACACGTTCCGACCAGCAGGCGACGGAAACGGTCACTGAGGGGCGCCCACGGGCGCCCCTCTTTCAACCCCGCCTCCACCAGGGCCGTTTCCTCCTCGGTGTGCGGTGATATCGGTCCTGGTCACGGGAGTCCGATCACGTCGATCGGACGGGTGAAAGCCTCATACGGCACCCATCGGAAGCGAAGCCACTGCGTAAGCACAGGTCCACGACACCGCACCCGTGCGCAGATCCCTGACGCGGCGGCGCACTCGCACGGCTTGGATCGCGTGCGGGAAGTCCGTTTCCCCGGTCAGGTGGAGGCCCTACAGCAGGACAGAGAGGGCATCGATCTCGCTGGTGCCCGAGGGGGCCCGGACCTGGGCGGCCAGGTGCCGGTAGGTGTGAGCGCGGCGAGCAGGTGCACCGCCGGGTCGGTGCGGGCGGCCGGCCCGCGCAGGGTCTCGCCGTCCACGGCCAGGACCTTGAGGGAGTCGGGCCTGGTCGACGCGTTCAAGGTGTGGGGGGCCAGGGCGCAGAGCAGGACACTGGTCAGGCTGTGGCGGCGTCCTCGTGGCGAGCGGGGGTCCGTGCGGGCGGCCGAGCTTGTCGGCGACGTCGGCGGAGACGGGGGCGGCCACGACGGACTGGGGGTGCAACGGAGCCCTTGGGAAGTCGGAGATGTGAGAGTCCCTGCTCTTCTAGCGGGCTCCGTTGCTTGTTGGTGCGGGCTTCTACCGGAGCGCTACCGGTTTTATCCGAGAGTGCTCCGGCCTTCGGTCCGGAGGTGAATCGGCTCTGAGACTCCCGTGTGTCCTTGG
>NZ_JBWDTQ010000024.1:0-142152 GCF_056312425.1 Nocardiopsis sp. TRM 82005 | reverse complement strand
TCGACGGCCGCTTCCCAGGAGCGGGCCAGCTCCTCCACGAGCGCGGCCAGGTGATGCTGGGAGATGCCGGTGAGCCAGGGGCGGGCCAGGACCGCACGACTGGCCTTGATCGCCACGGCGGGATCATGCCACAGCCGCTCATCCCTTGCCTCATCCGCTATCACGCACCAACTCGCTAGATTCGTCATAGGTGGCCTTGTTACACTTTGGCTCATGCGGATCGTGCTCGTCGACGATGAACCGGCGCTGTTGCGTTCTGTGGCCCGATCCCTGCGCTTCGAGGGATACACGGTGACCACCGTCGACGACGGGCCGGCGGCGCTTGACGCGATCGCCGCCTCGCGCCCCGACGCGGTCGTTCTGGATCTGATGCTCCCCACGCTGGGAGGGATCGAGGTCTGCCGTCGAATGCGTGCCGCGGGCGAGACGGTGCCGGTGCTCATGCTTACGGCCCGCGACGCCGTCACCGACCGCGTTGCGGGGCTCGACGCGGGCGCGGACGACTATCTGGCCAAGCCCTTCGCGTACGAGGAGTTGCTGGCGCGCCTGCGCGCACTGCTGCGTCGTACGACGTCCACGTCGTCCGAGGGGCTGTTGTCCGCTGGGCCGCTCGTGGTGGATCCGACCGGCTGGCGCGCCACCGCGAGCGGGGAGGACCTCACGCTGACCCGCCAGGAGTTCCTCCTCCTGGAGGTCCTGGCGCGACACCCGGGCCAGGTGCTCACGCGAAGCGCGCTCTACGACCACGTGTGGGACGGCGACCTCGACGAGTCGTCGAATTCGCTCGAAGTCTACGTCGGATACCTGCGCCGCAAGCTCGCCGCGGCGGATGCGGACGGGCTGATCCATACGGTGCGCGGCGTCGGATACACGCTTCGCGCCGAGAAGAACGTCACCCGATGAGCATGCGGACTCGGCTGACCGTGCTGGTCTCCGCCGCCGTGGCGCTCGCCGTGATCGCCGCGTCCCTCATCGCCTGGGCGATGATCCGCAGCTGGATGGTGGGCGAGATGGACGACTCGCTACTGGCGAGGGTGCCGGACGCGGGACGCATCGAGCGAGTGGCGGGACAGCTGCCGGAGAGCGCACCCGCCGCCAACCGTCTGTTCCACGTCAACGGCCTGATCCAGCGGGACCAGGTGGCGGTGCAGTTCGTGGGACCGGGCGGCGCCGTGGAGCATCAACTCGCGCCCCCCGCGTTCTCCGATGAGCTGAGCGCGCTCCCGGCAGGCGGAGTCTCCCTGCCGGTGCCACCCGCGGGCGAGCCCCGCCTCGACACCGTGACGATCGCGGGCGAGAACTACCGCGTGCTCTCGACGCGCGTCGGGGAGTCCGCGACCATCATGCGCCTCTTCCAGCCACTGTCGTCGCTCGAGCAGACTCTCACCGCCATCGGCTGGACGCTCGCCGCGACGGCGGCCGCGGGAGTCGCTCTCGCCGCGGGGGTCGGCTGGGTGGTGGCGGCAGCGGCCGTCCGCCCCGTCCACCGCCTCGTCGACGCCGCCGAAGGCGTCACCGCCACGGGCGATCTGAGTCGGCGTGTCCGGCTGCGGCGCCGAAAGCGCGCACGGCAGGGGAAGGACGAGCTGGACCGCCTGGGCGAGTCATTCAATTCGATGCTCCGCGCCCTGGAGTCCAGCCGCGCCCAGCAGCGCGAGCTGCTCGAGAACGCCAGCCACGAACTGCGCACGCCGCTGACCGTCCTGCGCAACGACTTCGGTCTGCTGGCTCGTCTGGAACGCGCCGATACCGGCATGGAAGACGAGCGACGACAGCTGATCGAGGACCTCGACACGCAGGTCGCCGCGCTCGCCGACGAGGTCGACATGATCGTCACCCTGGCCCGCGGCGACGCCGTGGAGGAACCGCGCCGGCTCACCTCACTCCTCGAGATCGTCGAACAGGCCGCAGGTCGCGTCCGACGCCTCGATCCCGCCGTCGCAGTGATCGTGGACGCGCAGCCGGCGACCGCTGTCGTCTATCCTGTGGCGCTCGAGCGCGCCGTCGCCAATCTCGCCCGCAACGCCGTGCAGGCGTGCGCGGGCGGGGGAACCGTCACCATCACGCTACGCACCACCGCGTCCGCCCACCGCATCGAGGTGCTCGATGACGGCCCGGGCGTCGATCCCGACGAGATCCCGCGGCTTTTCCAGCGCTTCTTCCGCGGGGCGCACGGGCGCACGAAACCCGGATCCGGTCTGGGGCTCGCGATCGTCGATCAGGTGGCCGCCCTGCACGGCGGGGAGGCGAGAGCCATGAACCGGCCAGGCGGCGGTGCCTGCTTCGTTCTCGAATGGCCGAGCGCTACGCATGCCGCCAGGGCGGCGGCGAGCGCCCGGGGCGCCTAGGTGCCCCCTTACTCGCCCCTTACCCGCCTAACCCGCCCCTTAGGTTCCTACTAAAACGGCATTATCTGCGCCGATCATCCTTGACGGGTCCACCCTCAGCGCGGCACACGCCGCCACATCGGAAGGGAACCCTTCACGGATGTACATCCTTCAGAACGCCGCACGGAACGTGTGGCGCAACCGGGGCAGGAACATGCTCCTCGGTGCGATGATGCTGGTGGTCATCGCCACCACGGTGATCGCCATGATGATCACCTCCACCTCGTCCGGGATCATCGAGGACTACAAGGGCCGCTTCGGCTCCGAGGTCACGTTCACACCCGACATCGAGATGCTCCGCGAGGATGCCTCGGCCGATGCGAGCAGCGGACCCATGCGGCTCGAGATGCCGACGATCGATGCCGAGCAGTACCTGGCCTTCGGTGATTCCGAGTACCTGAAGGCCGCCGACTACACGGCGTCGACGGGCATCGTCCCCACGGACCTGACCGTCGTCGACGAGGAGCTCGGCGGCGGAGGCGGCGGGATGCCCATGGGCGGCGGTCCCGGCCAGCAGGAGCAGGAGTCGGACGACGCGGTGTCGTACATGGCCCAGTTGAGGGGCGGGTCCTTCGAGGAGTTCGACGACGGATCCCGCGTTCTCGCGGACGGCGAGATGCCGGACGAGCTGAACGAGGTCATCGTCAGCTCCGAGCTCGCGGAACTCAACGATCTCGAGACCGGCGACACGTTCACCGCGACGGGCGCGCTGACGGATCCGGACGGCGGCGACCCGAAGGAGACCAGCTACGACGACCTGACGGTCGTGGGCGTCTACGATGACCTGACCGAGGAGTACGGCCAGACGCCCGTGCAGAACGCGTACGACAACACGCGCAACCAGGTCCTCACGAACGTCGACACCGTCCTGGAGAACTACGACTCCGCGTACGGAGGCGTCCAGGTCAGCGCGACCTATTACCTGACGTCGCCTGACGTGCTCGAGGAGTTCGAGGAGGAGGTGCGCGCCGAAGGGCTCCCGGAGGTCTTCGAGGTCACCACGGACGAGTCGGCGTACGAGACGATCGTGGCGCCCGTCGAGGGCCTGAAGTCCATCTCGACGACCTTCATGATCGTCGTCCTCGCACTGGGCGGCGTCATCATCGCCCTCCTGAGCTCGACGGCGATCCGCGAGCGCAAATACGAGATCGGCGTGCTGCGCGCCATGGGCATGAAGAAATCCCTCGTCTCCCTGGGCCTGTGGGTCGAGTCGCTGATCCTGACCGCGACCTGCCTCGTCGCCGGTCTCGCGCTCGGCGCCCTCGTCGCCCAGCCGGTCACGGACACGCTGCTCGCCGGACAGGTGGCGGCCGCGGAGACCGCGACGGAGGCCCCGGGGACGATGGGCGGCGGCATGGGCATGGGCGGCGGGGGCGGCGGCATGCCCATGGGCGGGGGCGGGGGCGGAGGCGCGGGCGCCTTCGGTCCCGCCGGCGGCGCCACCGACGCGGAGCCCCTCACCGAGCTCGCGGTCGGCCTGCCGCCCGCCGGAATCGGTCAGATCGCGCTCGTCGCCTTCCTGCTGGCGACTCTCGCCGGGGCCGTCGCGATCGCACGCATCACCAAGTACGAGCCCATGAAGATCCTGGCCGAGAGGAACTGACCATGACCACGACGGCACCCACCGAGACCGCGATGCTCGCACTGCGCGACGTCACCTACCGCTACCCCGGCACCCATCGCGACGTCCTGCGCGGTATCTCGGCGTCGTTCGCCTCGGGCGCCGTGCACACGATCGTCGGGAAGTCCGGGTCGGGCAAGTCCACGCTGCTGAGCCTCATCGCGGGACTCGACACCGCTGGGTCCGGAGAGGTCTCGTTCAACGGGACCTCGCTCGCCGCGACCGATCGGGACCGCTACCGCGCGAGGGACATCGGCGTCGTGTTCCAGGGGTTCAACCTCGTGACCAACGCGTCGGCGGTGCAGAACATCGTCCTGTCGATGAACATCTCGGGCAGTCCCGTGAAGGACAAGACGGAGCACGCGTACGCGCTGCTCGAGCGACTCGGCATCAGCCGCGAGGACGCCGCGCGGCCCGTCCTGAAACTCTCCGGCGGCCAGCAGCAGCGAGTCGGCATCGCAAGGGCGCTCTCCCACGATCCGGCCGTCATCATCGCCGACGAACCCACCGGCGCTCTCGACGAGAAGACGGAGGAGGAGATCCTGGGGATCTTCACGCACCTGGCACACGCGGAGAACCGCTGCGTGATCATCGTGACGCACTCGAAGCGCGTCACCCAGATCGCCGACGTCGTACTCGGTATCAAGAGCGGGAAGATCGGCGTCGTCAGGAGCGATCGATGACCCGCGCGGGCCGGGAGTCCCGGCTGCCGCGCATCGTGCTTTTCGTCCTCGGCGGGATCATGATCGGGCTCGGCTTGCTGTCCGTCGGCTACGGTGCCTGGGCTTGGGCGGAAAGTCGGGCGTACCTCGGCGACGTCACCGCGAGCGGTCAGACGATCGAGGCGTTCGACGCCGCGAACTTCGTGATGTCCAGCGCGGGACTGTTCCTCCTCATCGGCCTCCTCCTCATGGCGAACGGCGGTCTCTTCCTCGTCGCCGGACGCCTGCTCTCGCGGCCCGCGATCCCGCATTCGACGATGCCCGCCGAGCCGGCCCCCGCCCGGCCGGTGTCGCAGGAAAACGACCTGGACGACCTCCTCGACGACATCGAGACCTGATCGGCCGCATATCCGCTGTGCGTGTGGATGTCGGCTGGTCTGTGATCAGCTGGCAGGGTTGATGTCGACCGCTGCACTGGCCCGGACGTGACTCCCGAATCCGGTGACCCTGCCTTGGCAGAGGTGGGTGTCTTGGAATCGTCCTGTCCGTCCGGGCCCACCCCGCGCACCGCCGGTTCACCGAGTGGACCCGGGCCCGGCTCTGGGCCAAGCTGCACCGTCTGCTCCTGGACGAACTCGGTGCCCGCGACGAGGTGAACTGGCCGCAGTGCGCGCTCGACTCGGTCACCATGCGCGCCCTCACAGGGGGACCTGACGGGTCCCCATCCTGTCGACCGGAGCAAGAAGGGCGCGAAGACCCATGTGATCACCGGCCGGGCCGGTCTACGCCTGTCCGTGGCGATTTCCGGGGCCAACACCCACGACAGCCAGGCCCTCACGCCCTTGGTGCGCGGAATCCCTCCGATCCCGTCCCGCCGTCGCCGAGGCGGCGCAGGCCCGCCGACCTGCACGGCGACAAGGGATTACGACTACGACCACCTGCGCCGATGGCTCCGTGCACGCGGGATCATCCACCGCTTGGCCCGTAAGGGTGTGGAGTCCTCGCAGCGGTTGGTCCGGCACCGGTGACAGGTCGAGCGCACCATGGTCTGGCTGGCTGGATCTCGCCGCCTGCACCGCCGCTACGAGCGCAAGGCCGACCACTTCCAGGCCTTCGCCGGCATCGCCTGCACATTGATTTCCTACCGCAGACCGGCCAAATGAAATGAGCCCTAACGAGCTGGTGTTGCGTACGCGCCAGCGACGTCGGCGCCTGCCACCGCAGGGAACGCGTCTTCGTTACTGCCCACCCCGTGCGCCAGCGATGGTCACCGGGGTTCGTCCGACCCTCGGCGGCGTACGCGACAGAAGCGGCAAGTGCGAGTTGGCGATGTGCTCTGCCACCCGCCCCACACTCCCGCGTACGCGGGCACCCGTACTGCGCACACCAGCACCCGCAGGCGCAGCGGCAACCCGCTGCTGCCCACCCCCTTGGCCAGCGACGCCACCAAGGGAAGTCCGCGTCAGCGGGATTCACACGGGCGCCCCACACTGCCCTCCGCGGCCATCGGTACCCACACCGGCGGCCACACCACGAACCCGCGAACGCGGCAGCACCGTTCGCGTACGCATGGGGCGAGTACGAACCCGCCATCCAACGGTGGGAGGAGGTGCTCGGCAGAGCGGCACCACCGCCCACCGAAACCGGAACCCGGGGACAGCCCCGGCTGAGTGCCGCACTGGTCGAGTGGATGATGGGCCTGCCCGTGGGGTGGGTGACCGGTTCCGAGCTTGGGTTGCCGCGCAGCGCCCAGCTCCAGGCGCTCGGTAATGGCGTGGTGCCACAGCAAGCGTGTGCTGCCGTACGGCACCTGGGTGTCGGAGTCAGGGTTCGCGACGAAGGAGTCCGCTCTGGCCTGGGGACGTGGCCAGGAGACCGACATCCGCCGCAACACCTGGATCGATCCCTCCCAGGCCGAGGTCCGTTTCGGTGAATTCGCTGAGGAAGTCTTCGACGCCGCTCGGCTGGCGGGCAACACCCGGGCCAAGTACCGGTCCTACCTGGACCGCCACATCCTGCCCCAATGGGAGGGCTGGCCGCTGGGTGCGGTCTTCAACGACTACCTGGAGATCGAGAGGTGGGTGAAGGACCTGCACGAGGAGCTGACCGAGCCGTCCGTGGCGTCCGTGTTCGCCTACTTCTCCCGGCTGCTGGAGGTCGCGGTCAAGGCCCGCAAGATCCCCGCCAACCCTGCCAAGGGCGTGAGGGTGACCACCGGTGAGTACGAGGCCGAACGGCAGGTGGCCACCCCGGCCCAGTTCCTGAGGGCGGCGATGCGGCTGCACGAGTCCTTCGGCCACGCCGGGTTCGTGCTGGCGCTGATGAACGGCTACACCGGCGCTCGCTGGTCGGAACTGGTCGCCCTGAGGCCGCACGACTACGACGAGATCAACCGCGCCGTCCCGGTGCGCACACCGCTGCGTGAGGTGGCCGGGCATCTGGAGACGGCCAAGAGCCCCAAGACCCCGGCGGGCAAGCGGTGGATCCAGCTCCCGCCGTTCCTGGATGCCTTCTACACGGATCTGATCGAGGCCTGTGAGGAGGACTATCTCTTCAGTGGGCCCCAAGGTGGGCTGCTGCGCCGGGGGAACTTCCGGGCGCGGTTCTGGCGTCCGGCCTGGGACGGCGATCCCCGTAGCGGTGAGGCCCGGTGGCGGCGTCCGCTGTTGCCGCACTTCACGTTCAACGAGGGACGTCACACCCACCGCACGTGGCTGGCCGAGGACGAGATCCCCGAGGTGGCCCGTGCGGCTCGGTTGGGCCACACGGTGCCGGGGATGGCCCGGGTCTATGAGCACGTCACGCCGGAGATGAAGCGGCGTGTACTCGGCGTGCTCGAAGACCGGTGGCGGGGGAGTGTGACGGCTCTCACGGACCGGGAACGCGAGCGGCTCTTCACCGTGGTGCCGACCCTCGAAGAGCACTACCGTGGAAACAGCGAAAGCGGGCTCCCGGAGGAACCCGCTTCGAGGACGATCTCCCAGATATCTCCCAGTCTGGGCTGACCAGTCTTCACCTACATGTCAGATAAACCCTCTGGCCTGGGGTGATGCTGGTGGGCGATATAGGACTCGAACCTATGACCTCTACCGTGTCGAGGTAGCGCTCTAACCAACTGAGCTAATCGCCCTCATCGAGGGATGAGGTAAAGCATGCTGCGAGGCGGAGACGGGAATCGAACCCGTGTGCAGGGATTTGCAGTCCCTTGCCTCAACCACTCGGCCACTCCGCCGGAACGACATGGGGATCCGTCGAGTGACACCCATGCGGGCCTCTCCGAGCGGACGACGGGATTCGAACCCGCGACCCCCACCTTGGCAAGGTGATGCTCTACCAGCTGAGCTACGTCCGCGTGTGCGCCGGGGGAACCCCGGAGCCGGAACCACCCTGCCATCCGAGGACGGCTGGGTCGAACCGTTGCGAGCGGACGACGGGATTCGAACCCGCGACCCCCACCTTGGCAAGGTGATGCTCTACCAGCTGAGCTACGTCCGCGCGGCGATTTGGCTGTCCTCGGGGGCTTGCCCCGTCGGCGCCGTTCGCTGCGTTAAGAACTCTAGCGGATCCTCCGGCCAAGCGCGAAATCGAATCCATGGGGTACGGCTCCGCCCCGCCGTGGCAGGCCCTGCGGACGACCCGCCGGGGCGGCGGGAGTCACCTCTCCACTTGGGCGGGCGTGGAGGGCATGTCGGGTCGGGGAGGTGCTGAGAGGTACTGGCCGACCCGCTCGATCACCTTGTTCATCTCGTAGGCGATCAGGCCCACGTCGCTGTCCACGTCCGACATCAGCGCCATGCAGGCGCCCTCGCCGGCCGCGGCCACGAAGAGGAAGGCGTGGTCCATCTCGATGATGCTCTGGCGGATGTCGCCCGCCGAGAACTGCTTGCTCGCCCCGCCCGCGAGGCTGTGCAGCCCCGAGGCGATCGCGGACAGGTGCTCGGCGGCGGGGCGGTCCAGTTCGCTGGAGGTGGCCATGAGGAGGCCGTCAGTGGACAGGACGATGGCGTGCTGCGTGCCGGAGGCCCGGGTGAGGAGATCGTCCAGCAGCCAACTGAGCTCTCCGCGGGCGGTACTCGGTGAGGTCATGTCTCTCTTCGCTCTGTCCGTCGGTGGTGCGTGGGTGGGACACGCGCACTGCGGGCCGCCGCTGGCCGTCCTTGGGGGAAGGACCCGGCCAGCTGCCACCGGTCCCGCATAAGCGTTGCCCAGATGATAGTCATTCGTAACTTATCTGTCTGGTCGCCACGACGTGTTCCGGGTGGTGCGGCCGCGTGGCCGAAGCTCGTGACCAGTCGTGATGGCACGGCGCCTCGAACGTGCACATTGGGCCGGCGGCCGGTGCTGGTCACAGGACTTGCCAATCCGCGGGTATGGCGAGTAGTGGGCGAGCGGGCTCGGGAGGCGGGTGAAGTGGGAGGATCGTGAGGTCACCGGCCCGACCTGGGGCGCTTGAGAACTTGGGGGTTGGAAATGAGGGTGTGGATCGCGGGTGCCGGGTACGGCCGCGGCGCAGTCGTCGACGAGGGTGAGGCGCGCGTCCCCGTGGCCGACCACGGGATCACGGTGGGGGACGGGGTCTTCGAGACGGTGCGGGCCCAGGACGGCCGCCCGTTCGCCCTCACCCGCCACCTGAGGAGGCTGGCACGCTCCGCCGAGGGCCTGGGCATGGCCGAGCCCGACCTGGAGACGATCGCCGACGGAGTCGCGCGAGCCGTGGCCGCCAACCCCGAACTGCCCGACGCCAGGGTGCGCATCACCGTCACCGACGGCACGGGGCCGTTGGGATCGGACCGCTCCCCGGGTGATCAGACCGCCATCGTGGCCCTGGGGCCCTTCCCCGGGATCGCCCCGCACACCGATGTGGCGCTGGCCCCCTGGCCGCGCAACGAGTTCGGTGCCCTGGCCGGGCTCAAGACCACCTCCTACGCCGAGAACGTGCGGGCCCTGGCCCATGCCAAGCGGCGCGGCGCCAGCGAGGCGGTGTTCGGCAACGTGAGCGGCAACCTGTGCGAGGGCACGGGCAGCAACATCTTCGTGGTGCTGGACGGCAGGCTGGTCACCCCGCCGCTGTCGGCCGGACCGCTGGCGGGTATCACCCGTGAGCTCGTCCTGGAATGGTTCGGCGGCGAGGAGGAGGACGTCCCCATGGAACGCCTCCCCGAGATCACCGAGGCCTTCCTGACCTCCACCGGGCGCGATGTGCAGTCGATCCTGCGCATCGACGACCGTGAGGTTTCCAAGGAACCCGGCCCGGTCACGGCCAAGGCCATGGCGGTGTTCGCGGAGCGCTCCGCCGCCGACCTCGACCCCTGACCCGTACCGGGCACGGCTGAGGGGGCGGCGCTCGGTGCGCCGCCCCCTCAGCCGTGCTGCTCCGCCAGGCCCCGGAGGGGGTCGCGGGCTCAGGAGTGGAGGTGCTGCTGGATCTCCTCGTCGAGGTCCACGAACTGGCCTTCCTGACCTGCGGGCACGATCTCGTAGGTCCTGTGCAGGAACTCGGCCAGCGGGGCGACCTGGGTGTCGAACTCGGCCTGTCCGAAGGGGGAGGAGAGCGCGATGCTCACCCCGCGGTCGCCGTGGTCGTCCTTGGAGGGCCACACGCGGACGTCGCCCTCGCCGACCGGGCGCACGATGCCGACGGTGAGGAGTTCGCGAGCGAAGATCCACTCGACGGGGTTGTCCTCGCCGGTGTGGAAGGCGACCCGAATCGCGTAGGGGTCGTCAGAGCTGTAGTCGAGCTGAGCGACCAGCGGGACCGCTGTGCGTTCGGGAACCACGAGCCGCAGGCCCAGCTCGGCGGTGGCAGTGGTGTCGCTACTGTTCATGTTCGCCAAACCTTTTCTCGTCCGCCCTTGCTGTTGCGGCGCGGGTCGGTTGCCGCCTCACTGGCTCCAACGCGGCTTCCCGCGGAACATGACGTGAGTACGGAGGCTTTCTTGGTGGGAATGGGACCGGAGGTCTCGCCGCCCCCTCAGGGGTTCGGCGCGCCGCCGCGCGGCTCCACGATCCTTCGTCACTGTAATGACCAGGAGAAACCAAAGATTTCCCCATGTCGGGTGTCCCACGTCACGCGAAGGTAATGACGGGGCGCTGCTTGTCGGGTCTGTGGAGGTTGGAACTCCCTATCACTAGGGGGATCGCGGGCGGCGGCGGACACTCCCGCGAGCCCGCTGAAAGATAAGTGTGATCTCTGTCACGCCGCAGTGGATCCGCTGGGCGGGCCTGTGTGCGCCGACCACTCCCGAACATGCGCTAGAGTCTTTCTTGTCCGAACGACAGGGCGGACAGGGCAACAAGCTCAGGGCGATTAGCTCAGTTGGCTAGAGCGCGTCGTTCACACCGACGAGGTCACTGGTTCGAGTCCAGTATCGCCCACACCAAGGAAGGGTCGGATCCGTTTTACCCGGATCCGGCCCTTCTCTTTGTCCGCAGTCCGCAGTCCGCAGTCCGCAGTCCGCAGTCCGCGGACCGCGGGCGGGGCGGGCCCGTGTCCGTCCCGCCCGGAAACCGTCGCCCTGTCCGCCGCCTGCCTATTCGGCGGGTGGCGTGTCGGGCAGTGAGCGCTGCCGTCGTGCCGTCCTGCGCTTCCGGACACGCTGGAAGAAGTCGTTCTTGAGCCGCATCCCGTACTGCTCCGCACGGCGGAACCACATCTGGGCGGGCCGCACCAGTCGCTGGGCCCACCGGAACTCGGTGCTGGTGATGACCAGGCCGAGAATGACGGCGGCCACACCTGGGCCGGGGGCGACCATCATGACGAGCCCTGCCAGGATCACGATGGTGCCGATGGTCCCCACGAGGATGCGCCAGGGAAGGTGCAGAGCCGGGTGGGTGTGCATACGTCTGCGGAACAGGCGAAGCCTCGCTCGCAGTCGCCGCCACATGCGTACGCGGGCGTGACGACGGGGGGATGTCTCCGGGGCCGGCGGGCCGTTCGGTGGGCTCGGTGACATGCGCTCACAGTATTCGGTCGAAGCGAGTGGATGCATTCGGGTCGACTGGGACCGGTGGTCGGATGTCTGCTGATTGTTACCGATCCCGATGCCGGGATCAATGGTCTTTGGTAAGCCTGTGGACGACCCCGGAAAAGGTGCCGTTCTATGACAGAACGGGCCCTTACCTGAGCCTGTTCCCCATCCGTCGCCCTTCACGCGGGTGCGCCCGGAGGATCCGAATCCCGAGCCGAATCCTGTGCTCCCCGAGGCCGTGGTGTGGGTCCTGCGCCGTCGGGGCGCCGGGAGACCTGTGGACAACCGGGGCGGACTCATTCCGGAGCCGATAGCATCGAAGGCAGACGCCCGACCGCCCGTCCGGGGCGGCCGCCGTGCGTTCGACAGCAATCCACGTATTCCTAGGAGTCACCGTGTCCGCCGCGCCTGAGCTGCACATCACCCTCGCCGGAACCCCGCGTGTGGTGGCGGCCACCACGACGGCGGGGCAGGCACTGGAGGCCGACGGCAGGACCGTCATCGCGGCGCTGGTCAACGGTGAGCCGCGCGACCTCGCCCGTGAGCTGCACGACGGGGACGCCGTCGAGCCCGTCACCATCGACTCCGAGGAGGGCCGGGCGATCCTGCGCCACTCCACCGCGCACGTCCTCGCCCAGGCCGTCCAAGAGCTTTTCCCCGAGGCCAAACTGGGCATCGGCCCGCCCGTCGAGAACGGTTTCTACTACGACTTCGACGTCGCCGAGCCCTTCACCCCCGCCGATCTGAAGAGCATCGAGAAGAAGATGCAGCAGATCATCAAGCAGGGGCAGCGCTTCGACCGCCGCGTGGTCTCCGACGAGGACGCCCGCGCCGAGCTGGCCACCGAGCCCTACAAGCTGGAACTGATCGGCCTCAAGGGCGCTACCACCGAGGCCGCCGAGGGTGCGGGCGTGGAGGTCGGCTCCGGTGAGCTCACCGTCTACGACAACGTTCACCCGCGCACCGGCGAGCTGTGCTGGAAGGACCTGTGCCGCGGGCCGCACCTGCCCACCACCCGCGTCGTCCCGGCGTTCAAGCTCATGCGCACCGCCGCGGCCTACTGGAGGGGCAAGGAGACCAACCCGCAGCTACAGCGGATCTACGGCACCGCCTGGGAGAGCAAGGAGGCCCTCAAGGCCCACCTGACCTTCCTGGAGGAGGCCGAGAAGCGTGACCACCGCAAGCTCGGCGCCGAGCTCGACCTGTTCTCCATCCCGGACGAGATCGGCTCCGGCCTGGCGGTCTTCCACCCCAAGGGCGGCACCATCCGCCGGGTGATGGAGGACTACTCGCGCAGGCGGCACGAGGAGGGCGGGTACGAGTTCGTCTACACCCCGCACGCGACCAAGAGCACCCTGTTCGAGAAGTCCCAGCACCTGAGCTGGTACGCGGACGGCATGTACCCCCCCATGCAGCTCGACGGCGGCCAGGACTACTACCTCAAGCCGATGAACTGCCCGATGCACAACCTGATCTTCGACGCGCGCGGGCGCTCCTACCGTGAGCTGCCGCTGCGCCTGTTCGAGTTCGGCACCGTGTACCGGTACGAGAAGTCGGGCGTGGTGCACGGCCTGACCCGTGCCCGCGGCTTCACCCAGGACGACGCGCACATCTACTGCACCAAGGAGCAGATGGCCGAGGAGCTCGACTCGCTGCTGACCTTCGTGCTCGACCTGCTGCGCGACTACGGTCTGGACGACTTCTACCTGGAACTGTCCACCAAGGACCCGGAGAAGTACGTCGGCGGGGACGAGGTCTGGGAGGAGGCCACCGATACCCTGCGCCAAGCCGCCGAGAAACAGGGGCTGGAACTGGTCCTGGACCCGGGCGGCGCCGCGTTCTACGGTCCCAAGATCTCGGTGCAGGCCAAGGACGCCATCGGCCGCACCTGGCAGATGTCCACCATCCAGCTGGACTTCAACCTGCCCGAACTGTTCGACCTGCGGTACACCGCCGCCGACGGTTCGCGTCAGCGTCCGGTGATGATCCACCGAGCCCTGTTCGGTTCCATCGAGCGGTTCTTCGCCGTCCTGCTGGAGCACTACGCGGGCGCGTTCCCGGCCTGGCTGGCGCCCGTCCAGGCGATGGGCATCCCGATCGCCGACGAGCACGTGCCCTACCTCCAGGAGGTCGCCGCCAAGCTGCGCGCCGAGGGCGTCCGCGTCGAGGTGGACGCCAGCGACGACCGCATGCAGAAGAAGATCCGCAACGCCCAGAAGCAGAAGGTGCCCTTCATGCTGCTGGCCGGTGACGAGGACATCAGCAAGAACGCGGTGTCCTTCCGCTACCGGGACGGCTCGCAGAACAACGGTGTGCCGGTGGGCGACGCGGTGGCCGAGATCGTGGCCGCCGTCCGCGAGCGCCGCTAGGGCAGGAGTGCCTGCCCCTTCGGGGCTTCGCTTCGCTCAGGGGCTGAGTAGGCGTTCACCGGGCGGGCTCCGGGCACCCGGCCTCCCGCCATGGGGCGGGCCACAACGCGAAGGGAGCGCCCACCCGGGGGATCGGGTGGGCGCTCCGCCGTTCGGGCCGTATCAGTTCTTGTCGTCCTGTGCCGAGGGCTCGTCGTCGTCGCGGAACAGGTCCGCGCGGGAGATGCGCGCGGTCGCGTTGGGGTCCGAGGCGGTTTCCTCCTCGTCGTCGCGGAACAGGTCCGCACGCGAGATGCGGTGCGTCGAGTTGGGGTCACTCATGAGGGTGCTACTCCTTGTTGCTACGGGGCAAGCGGATCCTATCCACCCTTCGAGGGGAAACCGCACGTCCGGATGGTGCACGGCGCCGCTCAGCGGCCCGGGGCGCGCCGTTTCCAGACCTCGGCGGGGATCCGCTCCACGAAGTCGATCAGGTAGTCGGCGGCGGTCAGGGCACGGTCGGGGTCCAGCCGCATGGCCGCCCAGGTGAGGACGTAGTCCCCGCTGAAGCGCACGGGCAGGGACCGCGACCGCGGATCGGCCAGCAGCCATTCGGTGACCACACCGTCGAGCACGGCCTCGGCGAACGCGGGGTCGTTGCCGGACGTGTGGAAGGCGCTGTCGAAGGTGTCGTCGGAGGCGTCCCGGTCCCGCCTGCGCAGGATCTCCAGTTCCGCGTTGGGCTCGGGGGTGCGCACGGCCACGACCCGGTGGGCGTGCCGACCCCTGCCCGGGCCTCTGCCCGCCGTGTGCGTCTGCTCGAAGGCGATCACCGGGTACTGGCGGCGGCGTCCGGTGAGCACGTGCTGGGCGCGCGGGTGCGGGCCGGCGGTGGACCGGGGCAGGGTGGCCTCCCCCAGCGGACGCGGAACGTGGTCGGTGTAGGTCCATCCCCGGGCATGTGCCCAGCCGCGCAGTTCGGCCGCGCGCTCCTGGTGGAAGTGCGCGGCGACCACGACCGCGCCAGCCGACACGACCACGGTGACCAGCGCGATCACAGACAGGGCGCCTTCCATCCGGTGTCTCCTCCGGGCGGGGGATGTGGTTGACCGTGGGACCGCCAGGAGCCCACCGCGGGGTGGTCGGGTTCGGGAGATCGGGGACCCGTGGCGGTACGGGTCCATTCTGTGTCGGTTAAGGGGACTTGTCACCCCTCAGGGAGCCTTCTCCCCGTCTCCTGGGAAACACATATCCCCACACCATTGACGGCCCACCCGGACCGTGTATTCCGGGATCGACCGGATGAAAGCCCGCCCCGTCCCCAGAGCCGGAACGCCCTCTCCGGAAACGGTCACGCATGCGGAAGGAGAAGGGCACGCACAGTAGCCGATGCGGAGGCGGGGTGATCCCGTGTCCGGAACCGGCCACGCGGTGTCCGCCCGGGTGCAGCTCTCGTCGCCGGTTGAGTAGTCCTCGCCGTCGTCCCCCGTGCTGTGGCCGGAGGGTTCCCCGACCAGGCCTTCGCACGGTTGATCTTGTACTTGCGGCCGAGTCCGGCGCCGAGAGCGTCCCCAAGTACAAGATCAACGAGAGGAGGAGCCCACCCGTCACACCGGTAGCGGTTCCGACCGGCGCACTACGCTGGGAGGTCCAGTTCGCGGGCGATGAGCATCTTCTGCACCTCGCTGGTGCCCTCCCCGATCTCCAGGATCTTGGCGTCGCGGTAGAACCGGCCCACCGGGTAGTCGTTCATGAACCCGTAGCCGCCGAACACCTGTGTGGCGTCGCGCGAGTTGTCCATGGCGGCGTTCGACGCCACCAGCTTGGCGATCGCCGCCTCCTTCTTGAACGGCTCGCCCGCCAGCATCCGCGAGGCCGCGTCGTAGTACGCCAGGCGCGCGGTGTACACGCGCGACTCCATCTCGGCGATCTTGAACTGGATCGCCTGGTAGCTGCCGATGGAGTTGCCGAACGCGTGCCGCTCGTGGGCGTAGCGCACGCTCTCGTCCACGCATCCCTGCGCCAGCCCGACCGACAGCGCCGCGATCGCGATGCGGCCCTCGTCCAGGATCCGCAGGAACTGCGCGTACCCGCGCCCGCGCTCGCCGACCAGGTTGGCCTCGGGGACCCGGCAGTCCTCGAACACCAGCTCATTGGTGTCGGAGGCGTTCCAGCCCACCTTCGAGTACTTCTGGCCCACCGAGAAGCCCGGCGTGCCCGCGGGTACCAGGATCGAGGAGATCTCCGGGCGGCCGTCCTCGCGGCGGCCCGTCACGGCGGTGACGGTCACCAGCGTGGTGATGTCCGTGCCCGAGTTGGTGATGAACGACTTCGTCCCGTTGATCACCCATTCGCCGCCCTCCAGACGGGCCGTGGTCTTCGTGGCGCTCGCGTCGGAGCCGCCGTCCGGCTCGGTCAGCCCGAACGCGCCCAGCGCCTCGCCAGAGCACAGCCGGGGCAGGTGGGTCCGCTTCTGCTCCTCGGTACCGAAGCGGAAGATCGGCATCGCGCCCAGCGACACCCCAGCCTCCAGGGTGATGGCCACCGACGAGTCCACCCGGGCGAGCTCCTCCAGCGCCAGGCACAGCGCGAAGTAGTCACCGCCCATGCCCCCGTGTTCCTCGGGGAACGGCAGCCCGAACAGGCCCATCCGGCCCATCTTGGCGATGACCTCGTACGGGAAGGCCTCCCGTTCGTAGTAGTCGCCGATGACCGGGGCGACCTCGCTGCGCGCGAACTCCTCCACGGCGGCCCGTAGGTCGGCGTGCTCGGTCGAGAGTTGGTGACGGTTCATCGCTGGATCTCCTCGCTGGTGGCGGGGGCGGACGCGCCCTGGGTGTCGGCGGGTTCGTCCCGGACGGGTTCGACGGTGACCAGGACGGCGTCCATGGGTACGGACGCGCCGGGACGCACCGCCACGGTCGCGACGGTCCCGTCGACGGGTGAGGTGATGGAGTGCTCCATCTTCATGGCCTCGACGACGGTGAGCGGGGTTCCCGCCCTCACCCGCTGCCCCACCTCGACCGGGACTTCGAGCACCGTCCCGGGCATGGGGCTGCGGACCGTGCCGTCGGCGGCGGCCTCGTCGTCGCGCAGGGCGGCCGCGACGGGCTCCTCGTGCAGGGCCCACGCGGCACCGTCCGTGCCCAGCCACCGGTGCGCGGTGGCCGGGTCGTGGGCGCGCCTGTAGGTGCGGGTGCGGCCCGCGTAGGTGACGGTCAACCAGGCTCTGTCGGGGGAGCGGCGGACCCGGGCAGCGACGGGTTCCCCTCGTCGCCGCCCTCCACCGCCCTCGACCGACGCCTCCGGCGCGGCTTCCTCCACCCGCACCCAGTAGGTACCCCGTCCCACACGCCGTACGTGGACGACGGCGGAGTCGCGTCGGGACGCCCGCAGCCGCCACGGCGTCCACGCCCGTTCGCCCATCCGCCACCCGTCGGGGACGGCGAACCGGTCCGCGGTGGCGGGCCCCTCCAGGTCCAGCTGGTGGTCCAGGGCCGCAGCCGCGTACACGTCCTCGGGAAGGGTCTCGGGGGTGGGCTCGGGCGGGTCGGACTCGATCAGGTCGGTGCTCAGGTCACCGGCCACCACGCGCGGGTGGCGCAGCAGTCGGCGCAGGAACGCGGTGTTGGTGACGCAGCCGAGCAGCAGGTAGCCGGCCAGGGCGTGGTCCATCCGGTGCAGCGCCTTGGCACGGTCGGGGCCCCAGGTGATCACCTTGGCGAGCATCGGGTCGAACGCGGAGGTGATCTCGACGCCCACGTCGGTCCCCGAGTCCACCCGGACCTCTTGGCCGGAGGGCTCGACGAGGGACAGGACCGGTCCGCCCGTGGGCAGGAAGCCCCGGTCGGCGTCCTCGGCGTAGATCCGTGACTCCACGGCGTGCCCGTGCCAGGACACGTCCTCCTGGGCGAAGGGCAGGGACTCGCCCGCCGCCACCAGCACCTGGAGCTCGACCAGGTCGACGCCGCGCTCGCCGCGCACGGTCACGACCTTCTCGGTGACCGGGTGCTCCACCTGGAGGCGGGTGTTCATCTCCAGGAACGAGAAGGACAGCTCACCGTCGGAGTCCGCCTCGGCGATGAACTCCACCGTGCCCGCGCCCACGTACCCGCAGGAGCGGGCGGCGGCCACGGCGGCCTCGCCCATGGTGGCGCGCTGGGCGTGGGTGAGTAGCGGGGAGGGCGCCTCCTCCACCACCTTCTGGTGGCGGCGCTGGAGGCTGCACTCGCGTTCGCCCAGGTGGACGACGTTGCCGTGGCCGTCGGCCAGAACCTGTACCTCGATGTGGCGGGGCCTCTGCACGAGCCGCTCCACCAGCAGGGTGGAGTCGCCGAAGGCGGCCAGGGCCTCCCTGCGGGCGGCCACGGCGCCGGCGACGAGCTCGTCGGGGGAGTGCACTGCCCGCATGCCCTTGCCGCCGCCGCCGGAGGAGGGTTTGATGAGCAGTGGATAGCCGACCTCGGTGGCGGCGTCGAGCAGTGCGTCCTCGCCCAGGGGTTGGCCGGGCTTCTCGGTGAACCCGCCCAGGACGGGCACGCCCGCGGCGGCCACCGTGTCCTTGGCGCGGATCTTGTCGCCCATCGCCTCGATGGCCGAGGAGGGAGGGCCGATGAAGGTCAGCCCGGCGTCGGCGCAGGCCCGTGCGAAGTCGGCGTTCTCGGACAGGAAGCCGTAGCCGGGGTGCACCATGGTGGCGCCGCCGTCAAGGGCGGCGGCCACGATCGCGGCGGCGTCCAGGTAGCCCTCCACCCGCAGGGCGCGGTCGGCGGCCAGGGTATGCGGGGAGTCGGTGTCGGCGTCGGTGTGCACAGCCACCGAGCCGATCCCCATGTGGTTCAGGGTGCGGATGATCCGTAGAGCGATCTCGCCCCGGTTGGCGACGAGCACCGTCGCGGAGGCCAGTGGTCGTGACGTGGTGGTCAAGGGTTCCTCACATCCGGAAGACGCCGTAGCCCACCGGATCCAACGGTGCGTGGCGGGCGGCGGACAGGGCCATGGCGAGTACGTCGCGGGTGTCGGCGGGGTCGATCACGCCGTCGTCCCACAGGCGCGCGGTGGAGTAGTACGGGCTGCCCTGCTCCTCGTACTGGTCGCGGATGGGGGTCTTGAAGGCCTCCTCGTCCTCGGCGGACCACTCCTCGCCGCGTGCGGCGAGTTGGTCGCGGCGGACGGTGGAGAGTACCGAGGCGGCCTGCTCACCGCCCATCACCGAGATGCGGGCGCCCGGCCACATCCACAGGAAGCGGGGCGAGTAGGCCCGGCCGCACATGCTGTAGTTGCCCGCGCCGAAGGAGCCGCCGATGACCATGGTGAACTTGGGGACGCGGGCGCACGCCACCGCGGTGACCATCTTCGCGCCGTGCTTGGCGATGCCGCCCGCCTCGTACTCGCGCCCCACCATGAACCCGGAGATGTTCTGTAGGAACACCAGCGGCACGCCGCGCCGGTCGCACAGCTCGATGAAGTGGGCGCCCTTGAGCGCGGACTCGGCGAACAGGATGCCGTTGTTGGCGACGATGCCGACCGGGTGGCCGTGGATGTGCGCGAACCCGGTGACCAGCGTGGTGCCGTACTCGGCCTTGAACTCGGTGAACTCGCTGCCGTCCACGACGCGGCCGATGACCTCGCGTACGTCGTAGGGGGTGCGGGTGTCGGCTGGGACCACCCCGTACAGCTCTTCGGGGTCCAGCTCCGGAGGGCGGGGCTCGCGTACCTCCCAGGCGGGTGGCTCGGGCGGCCCCAGGGTGTCGGCGATGCGTCGGACGGTGGTCAGTGCGTGGGCGTCGTCGTCGGCCAGGTGGTCGGTGACCCCCGACACGCGCGAGTGCAGGTCGCCGCCGCCCAGGTCCTCGGCGGTGACGACCTCGCCGGTGGCGGCCTTCACCAGGGGCGGTCCGCCCAGGAAGACCGTGCCTTGCTCGCGGACGATGACCGCCTCGTCGCTCATCGCCGGGACGTAGGCGCCGCCCGCGGTGCACGATCCCAGCACCGCCGCGATCTGCGGGATGCCCAACTTGGACATGGTGGCCTGGTTGTAGAAGATCCGGCCGAAGTGCTCCCGGTCGGGGAACACGTCGTCCTGCATGGGTAGGAACGCGCCGCCGGAGTCGGCGAGGTAGACGCACGGCAGCCGGTTGTGCAGCGCCACCTCCTGGGCGCGCAGGTGCTTCTTGACGGTCATGGGGTAGTAGCTGCCGCCCTTGACCGTGGCGTCGTTGGCGACCACGACCATGGGGCGGCCCATGACATGGCCCACGCCCGCGATCATCCCGGCCCCGGGGGCGTCCTGGCCGTTTCGGCCGTAGAGCCCGTAGGCGGCCAGGGGGGAGATCTCCAGGAAGGGGGAGCCCGGGTCGAGGAGGAGGTCGACACGGTCGCGCGGCAGGAGTTTGCCGCGTTCGACGTGCCGTGCCCGGGTCTTCTCCGGGCCGCCCAGGGCCGCGGTGGCGATCCGCTCGCGCAGCTCCAGGGCGAGGGCGCGGTTCGCCGCGTCGTTGGCGGCGAACGCGGGCCCGGCGGTGTCCACCGCGGTGCCGAGCACAGGTGCCCTGCTCATGTCGTCCTCTCGTGGAGGGATGTTAATGCTTACTAACATCTGCGATGTTAGTAACTACTAACATGGGTGTCCAGGGCCCGGCTCGTCACCGGGGCGAACGAGGAGGGGTGGATGGCTGTCAGACCCACGGGGCGGCGCAGGACGGCGATCCTCGGCGCGGCGGCGGAGCTCTTCGCTGAGCGCGGCTACCGGGGGGTGTCCATCGACGACCTCGGGCGCGCCGTCGGCACCACCGGTCCCGCCCTGTACCGGCACTTCTCCGGCAAACAGGAACTGCTCGGCGAGGTGCTGGTGGACATCAGCGACCGGCTGGCGGGGCGGGGGCGGGAACTGGCCGCGCGGGCGGCGGGCGCCGAGGAGGCCCTGGACGCGCTGCTGCGCGGGCACATCGCCTTCGCGCTGGACGAGCCAGCCCTGATCACCGTGCACGACCGGGAGCTGGGCAACCTCACCGAAACCGACCGGCGCCGGGTGCGCCGTCTTCAGCGCGGCTACGTCGAGCAGTGGGTGGGTGTGCTCGCCGAACTGCGTCCGGGCGCCTCGCCCGCCGTTCTGCGGGCCGCCGTGCACGCCGCGTTCGGACTGCTCAACTCCACGCCGCACAGCCGGGGGGAACTGTCGCGCCAGCAGATGGCGCAGCTGCTGCTGGACATGGGACGGGCCGCCCTGACCGCGCCCGCCACGTTGCCGCGCTGAGCGGTGCGCGGTGTGCGGTGCGCGGCTCACCTTCGGACCCACCCCGCACACCGGCTCGCGTGCCTCCTACGGCAGGGTGTCGCTGGCTCCCTCCGCGGGGGTCACGGTGTCCACGGGGGCCTCCTGGACGGGACCGGTTTCCGACCCGTTGAGGCCGTGCCCCAGCAGGTCGCTGAGGACATGGCCGAGGATCCCCTCGTCGGTGGTGGTCTCGGCGAGGGCGGCGCCCGCGCCGAACGCGGTCAGCCCTCCGGCCAGCATGGTCACGGCAGCGATCCTGGTGAACGCGCGCATACGTGTTCACGACTCCCTTCGTGTCGCACTCCAGTACTTACTGTGATAATCCTGTTACAGAGAGGTACTTCATGTCCACGAACCTCCGCATACGGGAGTTTCGGAGCGGCCGTGGGCCGGATTCGCACAGGGACTCGTCAAGAGCGGGCAAAGTCCTCCAAACGTCGTGCATGGGAGCCAGCGGACAGCCCCGCGCTCCGTACATTGGCCGCGGCGGAGTGGGTAGTGCTGCGTCCAACGGCTACAGACGCACTGAAGGCGTCCCGCCCCACGACACGGAGAAGGAGCGCTGTACATATGTCTCGGCCTCGGATCGTGGTGGTCGGCGCGGGTTTTGGCGGTCTACACACCCTGCGCCACCTCGAACGCCGTATCCCGGCGAGTGCGGCGGACATCGCCCTCGTCGCGCCGCACGACTACATGCTCTACAGTCCACTGCTGCCCCAGGTGGCTTCGGGGCTGCTCACACCGCAGTCGGTGGCCATGTCCGTGCACCGGCTCACCAAGCAGACCAGGCTCATCCCCGGGCACGCCATCGGCGTGGACACACAGGACCGGGTGATCGTCGTACGGCGGCCCACCGGTGAACTCGCCCCGGTGCGCTACGACCGCCTGGTCATGGCTCCTGGCGGGGTCACCCGGGCCTTCGACATCCCGGGCCTGTCCGAGCACGCCTACGGCGCCAAGACCCTGGCCGAGGCGGTGCTCCTGCGCGACCACGTGCTCGCCCAGCTGGAGCTGGCCAACGACAGCCGTGACCCGGCCGAGCGCGAGGAGCGCTGCCGCTTCGTCGTCGTCGGCGGCAGCTACACCGGCGTGGAGACCGCGGCATCGCTCATGCGCCTGTGCGAGGAGGCGGCCAAGCGCTATCCGGATCTGCGCTCGGTGATCCGCTGGCACCTGGTCGACATCGCGCCCAAGGTGCTGCCCGAGCTCGGCGACCGCCTCGGTGGCAAGGCGCTCGACATGCTGCGCTCCATGGGCATCGAGGTCAAGCTGAAGGTCTCCGTGCGAGAGGTGACCGCAGACAAGGTGGTCCTCACCGACGGCCGCGCCCTGCCCAGCCGCACCCTCATCTGGACGGCGGGCGTCTCGCCCAGCCCGCTGATGGAGACCCTGGACAAGCCCACCCAGAAGGGCCGGCTGGAGGTGGACGCCGACCTGCGGGTGCCCGGACTCGACGACGTGTTCGCGATCGGCGACGCCGCGGCGGTGCCCAACCTCTCGCACGAGGAGAACGCCTACTGCCCGCCGACGGCCCAGTACGCCACACGCCAGGCGTCCACCGTCGCCGAGAACGTGGTCTCGTCCGTCCTGGGGCGCCCGTTGAAGGAATTCCGGCACAGGGACATGGGTCTGGTGGTGGACCTGAGCGGAAACGACGCGCTGGCGCGCGTCATGCAGATGGAACTGAGCGGGCTGCCCGCACTGGGTGTCACCCGCGGCTACCACATGCTGGCGGTGCCCTCCGGGACCGCGCGGGCGCGCATCCTGGCCAACTGGGGCATCCGGGCGTTCACCGGCGGCGACATCTCGCGCCTGGGGTTCGCCGACGGCGAGCGGCCGTCGTCGTTCGTGGCCAACGAGGCGGTCGACTACCTGGACGCGCAGACCACGCGCAGAGAGGGCTCGCGCCTGATGGACAACCTGCGCGAGCGTTACGGCGAGGACTGAGGGGCGTACCGGGCCAGTGGCGTGGGCGCCTCGCCGTGCACCGGTCGACCAGCCGCGGCGGTGGCTGGTCGACCGGTGCACGGCTGTGGAGGGCTCAGGAACGGACCATGCGGGCGATCGCGTCGGAGGCCTCGCGCACCTTCTCGTCCGCGTCGTCGCCGCCGTTGGCGACCGCGTTGGACACGCAGTGCTTGAGGTGCTCGTCGAGCATGGACAGCGCGAAGGACTGCAATGCCTTGTTCGCCGCCGAGGTCTGGGTCAGGATGTCGATGCAGTACTGGTCGGACTCGACCATCCGTTGCAGGCCGCGGATCTGTCCCTCGATACGGCGTAGCCGGTTGATGTGACTCTGCTTGTCGTTACTGTAACCGTGGGTCGCAGCCATGCTCCCGCTTCCGTGTCGTTCCTGCTCAGATGCCATTACCATACCCCCTTGCGGTATTCAACGACGGGGGGTGGGAGCGCATTCCGCCGGTGCGTGCCCTTCGGGTGCGCGTTTCACCGCCAATGTGGCGTCAACAGGAGTTTCCCAGACGAACGGGGGGCGGACACCGGTGCCGGGGCGTCGGTCGAGTCCGTACCCGGCCCCGGGCGTCCGTCACCTGTGGCAAACGACGGGTTTGAACTGGGTAAATCGCAGGGGCGGGGTCCTTGCCCAACCCCCGGGTCGAGCCCACCATGGCGGTATGAGTGACAGAGCCGAGAACGACATCATGGCCACCATCCGGGGTTTGATCGACGAGGAGCACGGCCTCCGCGCCACCCCCGAAGGGCTGGACCCGGACGAGCGTGCCCGCATGAAGAAGGTCGAGCAGGCGCTCGACCAGTGCTGGGACCTGCTCCGGCAGCGGCGGGCCCGCAGCGAGTTCGATCAGAACCCCGACGAGGCCGAGGTCCGGCCGGTCTCCGAAGTCGAGAACTACCGACAGTAGGCACCGAAAGGCGAAACCTCACGTGCTCCGCGAGCGTCAACACGTGTACACAGGCGCCGGGGCGGGAACCGCACGGCCCCGCCCCCACGGAGCACCGAAGGAAGTGCATGTTCGCCACACTCACCGGCCTGGGCCTGGCCTCCGCGGCGGGGCTCAACGCCTACATCCCCCTCCTGGCGGTCGGGCTGATCGCTCGTTTCACCGACCTGCTCCCGCTCGGCGAATCCTGGCAGTGGATCGAGCACCCCGTTACCCTCGTGACCCTCGCCGTTCTGTTGGCCGTGGAGTTCGCAGCGGACAAGACGCCCGCCCTCGACAGCGCCAACGACCTCCTGCAAACCGCCGTGCGCCCCACATCGGGCGGCATCGCCTTCGGTTCGGGCGCCTCCGCCGTGGAGATCACCGAGCTCACCGAGATCACCGGTGCGGCCTCCGGTGCGGCTGCGGGGGACGGGGGCTCCTGGGGCCCGGTCGCCGCCGGCGTGGTCATCGCCCTGGTGTTCCACCTGTGCAAAGCCACGGCCCGGCCGGTGGTCAACACCATGACCATCGGTTGCGCCGCCCCCGTCGTCTCCCTCCTGGAGGACGCGGTCAGCTTCGTCACCTCGCTGCTGGCCATCCTGCTGCCCGTCCTCGTCCTCGTGGTCTTCCCGCTCATGGTGTTGGCCGGTGCGTGGGCGGTCCGACGCAGGCGCCGTCTGGGCCGTGGACGGCGCGAACCCGGAGCGGAGCGGGCCAGGGGGGCGTGAACCCCGGCTGAAGTGGTGTAAAACGCATATCCGTACTCGGACGAGTGCCCGTAAAGTGCAGCCAATGGCTGAGAAGACTTTTGACCGAAACGACATCACCCACATCGTCTGGGACTGGAACGGCACCCTCCTGGACGACAACCACGCCAACCTCGCGGCGGTGAACGCCGTGTGCGAGCTGTTCGGTCGCGACCCCGTGGAGATGGACTACTGGCGCTCCGTCTTCCGGCGCCCCCTCATCCCCTGCTACGAGGAGCTCCTCGGCCGCGCCCTGGAGGACGGCGAGTGGAAGCGGGTCGAGCAGCTCTACGACAGCAGCTACCTGAAGTACCTGCCCTCCTGCGAGCTGACCGTGGGCGTTCCCGACGTGCTGCACGAGTGGGCCGGAAGCGGGGGGACACAGTCCCTGCTGTCCATGGCCTCGCACGACCACCTGGTGCCGCTCATCACCGAGCGCGGGCTGACCTCCCACTTCACCCGGGTGGACGGTCGCCAGTTCGAGACCGAGCAAGACTCCAAGGCGGAGCACTTGGTACGCCACCTCGAACAGCAGGGCATCGACCCGTCCCGGGCCGTGCTGGTCGGCGACATCGACGACGACGCCCGCGCCGCGCGCGAGGCCGGGGCCCACTCCATCCTGGTCGCCACCGGCCTGATGTCCCGCGACCGCCTGGAGGCGACCGGATCCCCCGTGGTCGACTCCGCGGTGGCGGCCGTGGCCGCGCTACGCGAGGCCTGACCGCCGGAGCACGGGAACAGGTCCGCCGCCACCGGCTGGAACCGGCGTCCGGTGGCGAAGAGATCCCCTCATCCGCCCTCTCCGAGGCCGCCGCGGTCGTCAATGGGGGCCTCCCACACCAGTGCGCCCGCCGCCGGGTGGTCCTTCCACAGCCGCGGCCGCCCTGCCGGTGACCTGCGCACTCGGTAGGAGCCCCGGCCCCAGTTAGCCCGAGGCCGGGGCACCGTCGCGTGCATGCGATGTTGTTAGATGGGCCTCACAGCAACACACAGCCGCGCAAATGGGAAGGCGGGCCAATGACGGAGAGCAGTGTGCCCCGTGTGCTCTGGCAGCCCGACGAGGAGAGGATCGCCTCCTCCAACATCGTCGCGTTCGCCAGGTGGGCCGCGGAGAACAAGGGGGCCCGGGCCTTCGGAGAGGGAGAGGCCACCTCCGCGTCCTTTGACTACGACTCCCTGTGGCGTTGGTCGGTCACCGACATCGACGGCTTCTGGGAATCGGTCTGGGAGTACTACGGCGTCCGCTCCGAGACGCCCTACGAGCGGGTCCTGGGCGAGCGGAACATGCCCGGCGCCGAGTGGTTCCCCGGCGCCACCCTCAACTACGTCCGACACGTCTTCGAGGGCCGCGACGACGACCGCGTCGCCATCCGGCATGCCACCGAGCTGCGCGGCCTGGGACAGTGGACCTGGGGCGAACTGCGTCGCCGTACCGCCGCCATCGCCGCCGGACTGCGTGAACTCGGTGTGGGCCCCGGCGACCGTGTCGTCGCCTACCTGCCCAACCTGCCCGAGACCGTCGCGGCGTTCTACGCCGCGGCCTCCCTCGGCGCGGTCTGGTCCTCCTGCTCCCCGGACTTCGGCGTGCGCAGCGTCATCGACCGCTTCGCGCAGATCGAGCCCAAGGTCCTCCTCGCCGTCGACGGCTACCGCTACGGCGGCAAGGACTTCGACCGCCGCCCGGTCGTGGAGGAGTTGCGCACGTCCCTGCCCACCGTCGAGCACACCGTCCTCCTCGACTACCTCCATCCCGGACAGCCGCTCGAGGGCACCCTTTCCTGGGACCGGCTGGAGGAGTCCGGCGCCGGAGCCGCACTGGAGTTCACCCCCGTCCCCTTCGACCACCCCCTGTGGGTGCTCTACTCCTCGGGCACTACCGGCCTGCCCAAGGCCATCGTCCAGGGACACGGCGGCATCCTCCTCGAACAGCTCAAGAACCTGCACCTGCACCTGGACGCCCAGGAGCACGACCGGGTCCTCTGGTACACCACCACCGGCTGGATGATGTGGAACTTCCTGGTCAGCGTCCTGCTGACCGAGGCCTCCATCGTCCTGTACGACGGCAGTCCCGCCCACCCGTTCAAGGGACGGTCTCCGGCCGCGGCACCCCCCTCTCCCGACCTGGGCGCCCTGTGGGACCTGGCCGCCGACGCCGAGGTCACCGTCTTCGGTACCAGCGCCGGATTCCTCTCCTCCTGCATGAAGGAGGGCGTCAGCCCCCGCCGGGGCCGGGACCTGTCCGGGCTCAGGGCCATCGGCTCCACCGGTTCCCCGCTCAGCCCCGAGGCCTTCACCTGGGTCTACGACGAGTTCGGCGAGGACCTCTGGCTGTTCTCCACCTCCGGCGGCACCGACGTGTGCAGCTGCCTGGTCGGCGGAACGCCCACCCTGCCGGTCCACGAGGGCGAGATCCAGTCCCGCGCCCTCGGGATGGCCGTCGCATCCTGGGACCCCGACGGAAGGGAACTCGTCAACGAGGTCGGCGAACTCGTCGTCACCCAGCCCGCCCCGTCCATGCCCCTCTTCCTCTGGGGCGACGACAGCGGCGAGCGCCTCCACGACAGCTACTTCTCCGTCTACCCGGGCGTCTGGCGCCACGGCGACTGGATCGAGATCACCGACCGCGGCACCGCCATCATCTACGGCCGCTCCGACTCCACCATCAACCGCGGTGGCGTGCGCATGGGCACCAGCGAGATCTACCGCGCCGTCCTCGCCCTCGACGAGGTCATCGACGCCCTCGTGGTGGACGTGCCCCAGCCCGACGGCTCCTCCAAGATCGAGCTGTTCACCGTCCTGCGTGAGGGAGCCGACCTTGAGGGCGACCTTCCCAAGGAGATCGCCCGCCGCATCCGCACCGACTGTTCCCCCCGCCACGTTCCCGACCGAGTCCGCGTCATCAGCGCCGTCCCCCGAACCCTGTCCGGCAAAGTCCTGGAGGTTCCGGTCAAGCGCGTCCTCATGGGGGAGAGCCCCGACAAGGTCGCCAGCCGTGACTCGCTGGCCAACCCCGAGGCGCTCGACTTCTTCAGCGACCTGACGGAGGAGTAGGGCCCGCGGCGCCCGGGTTGACGGCGGTGGCTCCCGTCCCCGGCAACCCGGGCGCCGCGTGCGGGGAGGCGGAACGTCCTGTCTCCTCTCGGCACGTGCTCGTGGCCGTCTCCGGCCATGCGGGGGAAGCCGTTCACTGTCCGCCGTGTGGTGCGGGGGCATAGCCTGGCGGTCGTGGCACAGAACCAGTCTGACGACACCTCCGCCGCGCCCGTGGGCGCGTCCTCTCCGAAGAACCGGATCGACGGCATCGACGCGGCGCGCGCCCTCGCGGTCCTCGGGATGTTCGTCGTCCACCTCGGTGTGGACTCGATGGGCTTCCTGTCTCCGGAGAACTACGCCTGGGACCTGCACAGCATCGTGCGGGGCAACTCCTCGGCGCTCTTCGCCCTTCTGGCGGGGGTCTCCCTGGCGATGATGACCGGACGCACCGCCCCGGTGGGCGGCGACCCGCTGCGCAGGGCGGGCGTGCGCATCCTCACCCGCGCGGCGCTCATCGGCGTGCTCGGCTTCCTGCTGGACATCATGGCGGTCCCGGTCGCCGTCATCCTCACCTACTACGCGGGCTTCTTCATCCTGGCGCTGCCGCTGGTCAAACTGCGTTCAGGCATGCTGTGGACCGTGGCGGGCGCCCTGGCGGTGGTCGGCCCGCCGGTCTCGTTCCTGCTGCGGGACGGCTTCTTCCCGCCCACCCCGCGCACGGGCGCGGTCACGTCCTTCACCGAGTTCTTCCTGACCGGCTACTACCCGGCGGTCACCTTCATGGTCTACGTGTTCGCCGGAATGGCGGTGGGACGCCTGGACCTGACCGCCACGGCGGTGCGGCTTCGCCTGCTGGCCACCGGCACCGTACTGCTGGTGTCCAGCTACGCGGGCTCCTGGCTGCTGCTGCACCCCATGGGCGGCCTGGACCGTCTGGTGGAGACGAGCGGTCCCGCCCTGACGGGCCTCTCCCCCGACACGGTCACCGACCCGGGGGTGTTGGAGGAGGTGCGCTACGCGGTGACCGACAAGATGGAGTCGATCTCCGGCCAGGTGCCCACCGACTCCTGGTGGTGGCTGGCGATCAGCACGCCCCACACCGGCACCACCTTCGAGATGGCCGAGGCGATCGGTCAGGGGCTCGTGGTGCTGGTGGTGTGCATGTTCCTGTGTGACCGCGTCCGCTTCCTCATGTATCCGCTGACCTCGGTCGGCCGGATGCCGTTGACCGTCTACGCCGGGCACATCCTGGCCCTGGCGGTGGTCATCTCCCTCTCCGGGGTCGAGTGGCGCCAGCCCTGGCTGCTGGAGCAGTTCGTCCTCGCCTCCCTGCTCTTCGCCACCCTGTGGCGGCTGGTCGTGGGCAGGGGCCCGGCCGAGATCGTCCTCGGTGAGGCGGCCAACGGCATGGTCTCCCTGATGGAGGAACGCGGAGCTGTTGACGGCGGCCGTCCCGGAGGTCCTCCCGAGGGCCCCTCCGGCGGCTCCGCCGACGGTCCTACCGGTGGTCGTCCCGGCGGGTGATGTTGGCCGAGGTGCGGTCGCGGTGGGCGAGGGTGTCGGTGGTGGTCCGGGAGTTCTGCCGCATGAGCCTTCGTGCGTCGTCGGCCGCCGACCGCGCCACCGACGGGCTGGCCACGGGGCGCTTGGACACCTCCGCGTCCTCGGGCAGGCCGATCTCCATCGGCAGGCCCGCTCTGCTGATCACCCGCAGTTGGGCGGCCTCCTGTGACTTGGAGGGCCGGATGTCGCCGTTGGGGGTCCGCCACGCCTTCATGCGGGCGCGCAGCCAGTCGGTGCCCAGGTAGTCCGGGCCGCTCGGCCACGGCACGCCGTCGGGCCGGTGGCCCAGGGCGTGCAGCACGTCGGCGACGGTCCACCCGGCTGAGAAGAACCGCGCGGTCTCACCCCGCAGTATCCGAAAGTCCACCCGGCGCAGCGAGGGGTCCTCACGTCGCAGGGCCTCGCAGGCGTTGTGTACGTCGCGCGGTGTGTGCCGGGGACGGTGCAGCGGATCGGCCTCGGGCTTGCGCAGCAGCGAGTCGTCCAAGGTCACGATCACCTCGCCCCGGCGGTTGTCCCAGATACTGACCTCCTCGCGCGCCCAGCCCTGGCCCTCGGCCAGGGCCGTGGCCATTCTCCGCAGGTCGACCTGGTCGTCGTCGCTACTGATCCGGAACTCCGCCATGGTGACAGGGTAGGCGCTCTCGCCCGGATCCCGTCGCGAGTCCCCTCACGTGTCCTGCTCAGGCCTCCGGGGCCAGGGGACGGACCATCACCAGCTGGGTGTCGCCCGAGCCGTCGACGAAGCGGTGCCCGGTGAAGGAGAAGCCGGCGGCCCGGTAGACGTGCGTCGCCGCGCGGTTGGCCTCGTTGACGCACAGCACCAGTTCCGTGGCGTGCGGCGCGATCTCGGAAGCCAGCCGGTCCAGCAGCGGGGCGGAGCACGCCGCCCGCCCGTAGCCCCTTCCCTGCCAGGCCGTGGTGACGTAGAAGGCGCGCAGCAGTACGGCGTGCGCGGGGTCGGCGACGAGGTCGCGCGTGTGTACGGCCCGGTCCAGGACGCCGAACCCGGCACAGGCGGCCCGGGCCTCTCCGGCGTCGGTGACGGGAGACCCGGCGGCGGCGATCGCGAAGGGTGTGCGAGCCGGGTCGGCGTCGGCGATGGGAAGAGTGGTCACCGGCAGGCTCACGTATCCGCGTTGGCCGGGCGGCAGGCGGTGCCGAAGCGCGGCCTCCCGCAGCAGGGCCGCCTCCGGAACGTCCCGGTCCAACCGCACCAGGCGCACCGCTTCCGTCCCGTCCGGCGCGGCTCCGCCACCGGTCGGCACGGCTCCGCTCCCGTCCACGCCCTCGCTCAGGTTCTCGCGGCGGTCGGCCTGTCCCGCTGTGCCCACTGGCAGCCTCATTCCTCTCGGTTCGCGCCAGTCTCGCACCTCGCCCCATCCGCCTCGGAGGAGTGGTCCGGTCTGGACCGGACACACCCACTCTGATGGGAGCGAAAGATCTTTCATGTCCGTTTTCGGGGTTTTTCATGCCCTGCTTGGACAAAAACACGAGAACCGGCCGTGGGCGGTCTTGGAGTCTCCTCCAACCTTGGGCGGCGCGGTCCGGACGGATGCTGACGTCCACTCCGCCCGGCGTTAGGGTGACTGCCTGACAGCCCGGGCCGGAGGCCGACACACCCCTCCACCGTGCTGACCAGGGGCCGTTTCCGCTGGCCACGGCGGACGGACCGACGAGCAATCCGATCGAGCTGTAGGTGCCCGTGCCCCACACCGCATTCGCGCCCGAGGCGACGACCAACCGCGAGCTCCGGGCCTTCCTGTACGGACTCCCGGGTGTGGACGAGGTCGGTGCGCGTGCCCGCGCCCAGGACCTGTCCACCCGGTCCGTCAAGACCACCGCCAAGGCCCAGGCCATCGACCTGGCCATCAGCATGGTGGACCTGACCACTCTGGAGGGTGCTGACACCCCCGGCAAGGTCAGGGCCCTGTCCGCCAAGGCGGCCAATCCCGACCCCGCCGACCGCACCGTGCCGCGCGTCGGCGCCGTGTGCGTCTACTCCGACATGGTCGCCACCGCCGTCGAGGCGTTGCGCGGTAGCGGGGTCGGTGTGGCCTCGGTGGCCACCGCCTTCCCCTCGGGTCGCGCGCCCATGGACGCCAAGCTCGCCGACACCCGTCGCGCGGTCGCTGACGGCGCCGACGAGATCGACATGGTCATCGACCGCGGTGCCTTCCTGTCCGGCGACTACCTCAAGGTCTTCGAGGAGATCGTCGCGGTCAAGGAGGCCTGCGGCACCGCCCACCTCAAGGTCATCCTGGAGACCGGCGAACTCGTCACCTACGACAACGTGCGCCGTGCCTCCCACCTGGCCATCCGGGCCGGGGCCGACTTCGTCAAGACCTCCACCGGCAAGGTGTCCCCGGCCGCGACCCCGCCGGTCACCCTGGTCATGCTGGAGGCGGTCCGCGACCACCACGCCGCCACCGGAAGGCGCGTGGGCGTCAAGCCCGCGGGCGGTATCCGCAACACCAAGGACGCCATCCGCAACCTGGTCCTGGTCAACGAGGTCGCCGGTCCCGACTGGCTGACCCCGGACCTGTTCAGGATCGGTGCCTCCAGCCTCCTCAACGACCTGCTGATGCAGCGCACCAGGCTGTCCACCGGCACCTATCCGGGCCCCGACTACTACACGCTGGACTGAGAGCCGTGATCTTCGAGTACGCGCCCGCACCGGAGTCCCGCTCCGTCGTCACCCTGCGCGAGAACTACGAGCTGTTCGTCGACGGCACCTTCACCCCGGCCGAGGGCGGCGAGTACCTCACCACGCTCAACCCGGCCGACGAGACCGAGCTCGCCCGGGTCGCCGTCGCCGGATCCGCCGACGTGGACCGGGCCGTCGCCGCCGCCCGCCGCGCTTACGACACCGTGTGGAGCCGGATGCCGGCCGCCGAGCGCGGCAAGTACCTGTTCCGCATCGCCCGCATTCTCCAGGAGCGTTCGCGCGAACTGGCCGTGCTGGAGTCGATGGACAACGGCAAGCCCATCAAGGAGACCCGCGACGTCGACCTGCCGCTGGTCGCCGCGCACTTCTTCTACTACGCCGGATGGGCCGACAAACTCGCCCACGCCGGGCTGGGCCCCGACCCGCGACCGCTGGGCGTGGCGGCCCAGGTCATCCCGTGGAACTTCCCGCTGCTCATGCTCGCGTGGAAGATAGCCCCGGCCCTGGCCACCGGTAACACCGTCGTGCTCAAGCCCGCCGAGACCACCCCTCTCACCGCGCTGGCCTTCGCCGAGATCTGCCAGGAGGCCGACCTGCCCCCGGGCGTGGTCAACATCCTCACCGGAGCGGGTGGGACCGGACGCGCCCTCGTGGAGCACTCGGGCACGGACAAGGTGGCCTTCACCGGCTCCACCGAGGTCGGCCGCCAGATCGCCCGCTCGGTGGCGGGCACCGACAAGCGCCTCACCCTGGAGCTGGGCGGCAAGGGCGCCAACATCGTCTACGACGACGCCGCGATCGACCAAGCGGTCGAGGGCATCGTCTCGGGCATCTTCTTCAACCAGGGACACGTGTGCTGCGCCGGTTCCCGGCTGCTGGTCCAGGAGTCGATCGCCGAGGAGCTGATGCCCCTGCTCAAGGCACGTATCTCCCGCCTGCGCCTGGGCGATCCGCTGGACAAGAACACCGACATCGGCGCGATCAACTCCGCCGCCCAGCTGGAGCGCATCCGCGAGCTCACCGACACCGGCGAGTCCGAGGGGGCCGAGCGCTGGTCGCCCGCCTGCGACCTGCCGAAGAGCGGCTACTGGTTCGCGCCCACCGTTCTGACCGGGGTCAGCCAGGCCCACCGGGTGGCCCGTGAGGAGATCTTCGGCCCCGTGCTCTCGGTGCTGACCTTCCGCACCCCCGAGGAGGCTGTGGCCAAGGCCAACAACTCCCCCTACGGGCTCTCCGCGGGCGTGTGGACCGAGAAGGGGTCGCGCATGCTGTGGACCGCCGAGCGCCTGCGCGCCGGTGTGATCTGGTCCAACACGTTCAACAAGCTCGACCCGACCAGCCCCTTCGGCGGCTACAAGGAGTCGGGATACGGCCGCGAGGGCGGGCGGCACGGATTGGAGGCCTACCTTGGCTGAACGGCGTAACACCAAAAGGGCCGCCAGGGGCGGGGCCAAGGAGGACAGGGGTGCCGAGCCCCCGGTCCCCGGCCGCCTGGCGGTCCGCAAGACCTACAAGCTCTACCTGGGCGGGGCCTTCCCCCGCTCCGAATCGGGCAGGAGCTACCCCGTGACCTCCGCCAGCGGCCAGCACCTGGCCAACGCCTCGCTCGCCTCCCGCAAGGACGCCCGCGACGCCGTGGTCGCCGCGCGCAAGGCCTTCGGCGGCTGGTCGGCGCGCACCGCCTACAACCGCGGCCAGATCCTGTACCGGGTCGCCGAGGTGCTGGAGGGCCGCCGTGAACAGTTCGCCGCCCAGGCCGTGGCCGCGCAGGACCTGCCCCGGGCCGAGGCCGACCGGGTGGTCTCGGCCGCCATCGACCGGTGGGTGTACTACGCGGGCTGGACCGACAAGGTCGCCCAGGTGCTCGGCGGCGCCAACCCCGTCTCGGGGCCCTACTACAACCATTCGGCGCCCGAGCCCACCGGCGTGGTCACGGTCCTCGCGCCCCAGAACGCGCCCCTGCTCGGGCTGAGCAGTGTGGTCGCCCCGGTGATCGCCACGGGCAACACCGCGGTCGTGGTCACCTCCGAGACCGCGCCGATGGCCGCGGTCGACCTGGCCGAGGTGCTCGCCACCTCCGACCTGCCCGGCGGCGTGGTCAACCTGCTCACCGGCCGAGTGCCGGAACTGGGCCCCCACCTGGCCGCGCACGCCGACGTCGACGCCCTGGACCTGACCGGGGCGGGGGAGCTGGCCGTGGAGTTCGAGAAGGCCGCGGCCACCACCCTCACCCGGGTGCTGCGCCCCGGCTCCGGCGCTGACGGTGGCGAGGAAGCCTGGTTCGGCCCCGATCCGGGCACCGCGCGCATGACACCTTTCCTGGAGACCAAGACGGTCTGGCACCCCGTGGGGATCTGAGCTCCGCAGGGTGAACGCCTGCTCAGCCCGAGGGGGTGCCGTTCAGGCGTCCGAACAAGGGGGGTCCGCGCCGTAGGCGTCCGTTGAGGGTGGTGGAGGGCGACGCAAGGGGGGTTCCGCGCCGTAGGCGTCCGTTGAGGGTGGTGGAGGGCGACGGGCGGGCAAAGCGGAGCGGAGCCCCAAAGACAGTACGAACGAACGGAGAGACCCGCTGTGACTCGCACACCCCAGGCCGCCGCTGAGGAAGCCGCCGCCGAACTGCGCTCGCGTACCGGTGTGGACGGCTACGACGTCGCCCTGGTCATGGGATCGGGGTGGGCGCCCGCGGCCGACCTGCTCGGCGAGTCCGGGCACGAGCTGGCCTCCGCGGACCTGCCCGGATTCGTGCCCCCGGCCGTGGAGGGCCACAGCGGCACCGTCCGCAGCATCAGTGACGGAAAACGCGACATGCTCGCCTTCCTGGGCCGCACCCATCTGTACGAGGGCCACGGTGCCGCCGCCGTCGTGCACGGCGTGCGCACCGCCGTGGCGGCCGGGGCCAGGACGATCGTGCTGACCAACGCCGCGGGCGGCATCAACCCCGCCTATCCCGTGGGCTCTCCGGTGCTCCTCGCCGACCACCTGAACATGACCGCGTGTTCTCCGTTGACCGGCGCGACCTTCGTCGACCTCACCGAGGCCTATGATCCCGGCCTGCGCGAGCTGGCCCGCTCGGTCGACCCCACCCTGCCCGAGGGCGTGTACGCGGCCATGCCCGGTCCGCACTTCGAGACCCCCGCCGAGATCCGCATGCTCAGCGCCATGGGCGCCGACCTGGTCGGCATGTCCACCGTGCTGGAGGCCATCGCGGCCCGCGCGGCGGGGGCCCGGGTGCTGGGCCTGTCCCTGGTCACCAACATCGCGGCCGGGCTCCAGGACGCCAACCTCGACCACGAGGACGTGCTGGCCACCGGCAGGGAGGCCGCGGGGACCGTCGGCCGGCTGCTCGCCGACATCGTCGCCAAGCTCGGACCGGCTCCCCGATGACCGCCGACACCGTCGCCCAGGCCAGGCAGTGGCTCGCCCAGGACCCCGACCCGGGCACCCGCGCTGAGTTGTCAGGGCTGGTGGAGCGCGCCGACCGGGGTGAGGCCGCCGCCCTGGCCGGCCTCGCCGACCGCTTCGGCGCGCGCCTGGAGTTCGGTACCGCCGGGCTGCGCGGCGCGCTCGGGGCGGGCCCCAACCGGATGAACCGCGTGGTGGTCATGCGGGCTGCGGCCGGGATAGCCGCCTGGCTCGGCGACGGCCCCGGGCACGTGGTGATCGGCTACGACGCCCGGCACCGGTCGGCGGACTTCGCACGCGACAGCGCCGCCGTCCTCGCCGGGGCCGGGCACCGGGTGTCCCTCCTGCCCGGCCCGCTGCCCACCCCCGTCCTGGCCTTCGCCGTCCGCGACCTGGGCGCCGACGCCGGGATCATGGTCACCGCCAGCCACAACCCGCCGCGGGACAACGGCTACAAGGTCTACGCCGGGGCCCGCAAGGCGGGCGGTGACGCCGACGCGGGTACGCAGATCGTCTCCCCTGCCGACGCCGAGATCTCCCTCGGGATCGAGGCCGCGGGTCCGGTCGGTGACCTGCCCCTCGGCGAGGGCTGGACGGTGCTGGGGGACGAGGTCGTGGACCGCTATCTGGAGGCGGTCACCGCCCTGGTCCCGGGCGAGGACCGGGACCTGGCCACCACCTACACCGCCATGCACGGTGTGGGCGGCCGGGTGCTGCTGGCGGCGATGGAGCGGGCCGGGTTCGCCCGCCCGTCCGTGGTCGCCGCCCAGTTCGATCCCGACCCCGACTTCCCGACCGTGGACTTTCCCAACCCGGAGGAGCCCGGTGCCATGGACATGGCGCTGGCCACCGGCGCCGCCGACGGCTCCGACCTGGTGCTCGCCAACGACCCCGACGCGGACAGGCTCGCGCTCGCGGTCCCCGGGCACGGGCTGCTCACCGGCAACGAGGTCGGCGGGCTGCTCGCCGAGTACGTGCTGGACCACACCACCGGGCCCGACCGGGTGGTGGCCACATCGATCGTCTCCTCCAGCCTGCTCGGCAAGATCGCCCGCGACCGGGGGGTGCGCTATGAGGAGACCCTCACCGGTTTCAAGTGGCTGGCGCGCGCGGGCGAGCCCGGGCAGCGGCGGGTCTTCGCCTTCGAGGAGGCACTGGGCTACTGCGTGGGCGGTGACGGCGGTCGTCCCGTCTCGGACAAGGACGGGATCAGTTCGGCCCTGGTGGCGTCGGCGCTCGCGGCCGGCGCCAGGCGCGACGGCCGGAGCCTGCTCGACCTGCTCGACGACCAGGCGCGCCGGTACGGACTCCACCTGAGCGACCAGTTGTCGGTGCGGGTGGAGGACCTCTCGGTGATCTCCGCGGCGATGCGGCGGTTGCGCGCCGAACCGCCCGCCGCGTTCGGGCCCCTGCCGGTGGCGGGGGTCGACGACTTCGCCGCCGGGCACGCGGGTCTGCCGCCGACTGATGCCCTGCGTTTCCGGTTGGAGGGTCAGGGACGTGTGACGCTGCGGCCCTCGGGGACAGAACCCAAGCTGAAGGCCTACGTCGAGGTGGTGCTGGACGTGGACGGCGACGTCGCGGCCACCCGCGCACTGGGCTCGGAACTACTCGCCGAGCTGATGGCCTCGGTCGCCGAGGCGGTCAGGGGTTGAAGGACTCGGGGCGCGTGCTCAGCGGAACGCGCCCTACTCGCCGTCGGCGGGTTCCACGACCGGTCGGTGTACGACCTCGTCGATGACGGTGAGCGTCTGGGTGGACGTCACACCGGGAAGCGACTGCAACCGGGACAGGATCAGGTCGCGCAGCTGGTTGGTGTTGGCGACACGGACGAGGAGGACTATGTCCGCCGAGCCCACGACGTACCAGCAGTACTCGATCTCCGGGTAGGAGGAGAGAATCTCCCGGTTGGCCCGCCAGTCGGGCTGGCTGCCCGAGATGAGGACGAGCGCGGTGACGCCGAGCCCCATCTTGGAGTGGTCGGTCACCACGGAGTAGCCACGGATGACGCCCTCGTCGGTGAGCCGCTTGATCCGGTTGTAGGCCGTCGCCCGGGACACGTTGGCCAGCGAGGCGATCTCGGTGATCCCGGTCCGCGCGTCCTTGGCGAGGGCGTTCAGGATCGTCTGGTCGGTCGTGTCCGGTCGCCGGCCGTTCCTGCGCTGGTCGCCCATGGCCATGTGCGTACTCCTCGTGTGCTCTTGTTTCAGGGTGGAGCCCCTTGGGGTCGTCATTGACCGGGGCTAACGAAGTACCAGGTAAACGTTGTTTCCGTCTATCGGAATCTCATTCGACGAGACCGGGTGAGTGCTGGTGTGCCGCCGGATGCGGAGCGGTCGGGGGCGGGGGAGCGGGGGATCTTCACGTGGGGTCCGATGCATGGGGGCGCGTCGGAGTGTCCGACTGTACCCATGGTTGACGCGATCGGCGGGTCGCTGGTTTCCCTAACTGGGGGGTAACTACACCACGGCGCCCGGAACGCGGCAGAAGTTCTCGCTGAAGAGGCCTTTCGGGGCTCATGTGTCGCGGATTCGCGGATTTTCGTCGACGGGATGTTCGGCTTCCCTCGGAGTGTGCGCGCTCAACGTCGAACACGCACCTGACGTAGTCAACCGCGGATGGTCCGTGAGTACGGGCACCGGTGGTGGCAGGTGGACGTGTGTCCCGGGAGGCGCCCCGAGGTTCATGAGGGTTGGTGGTGGTTCCAACGTGTATAGGGCCGTGTGTCGTTTTTGCTAGTCGCACGAGGCCAATCCTAGACATATGAGAACTTAACCGGCTACTACGTTCCCATATGTATCAACTATCTGCTTATATCTAGCGAAAGTGTCGAGTTTTCCGGAGAATCGGCGTACAGGACAGTAACCGCCCAGAGCCCGGCCCGTGCCACCACACGCGGCAGGGCCACGTTGGGAGCCGCTCGACATGCCAACCCACGAGTCAGCGGGCCGGGGAACCATCACCGTGGATCACCTGCCCCCCGACCTCACCCTTGCGCTCTACCGCGACATGAGGACCGCACGAGAGCTGGACACCGAGGCCATCGCCCTGCAACGCCAGGGCGTCTTCCCCGCCTACGTGTCCGTGCGCGGGCAGGAGGCCGCCCAGGTCGCCAGCGCCTCGGCACTGGACCCCGCGCGCGACTTCGTCTTCCCCACCTACCGCGAGATGGCGTCCGCCCTGGCCTACGGCGTGGAGATGGTCGGCTACATGGCCACCCACCGAGCCCTGTGGCACGGCGGCCTCTACGACGTCATGGCCTCCCGGTTCGGCGCCGTCAACGCCGTGGTCGGCGGCCCCGTTCCGCACGCCGTCGGATGGGCCGTGGGTGAGCGGCTGCGCGGCGACGACGGTGTGGCACTGGCCTACTTCGGCGACGGTGCCAGCTCCGAGGGCGACGTCCACGAGGCGATGAACTTCGCGGGGGTCTTCGGGGCACCCGTGGTCTTCTTCTGCCAGAACAACCAGTGGGCTCTGTCGGTCCCCAACGAGCACCAGGTCGCGGGCGGCTCCGTCCGTGCGCGGGCCGAGGGCTACGGCATGCCCGGCGTCCGGGTGGACGGCAACGACGCGGGCGCGGTCTACGAGGCCACCGCCGAAGCCGTCGCCCGGGCCCGCCGCGGCGAGGGGCCCACCGTCATCGAGGCGCTCACCTACCGCGTCGAGCCCCATTCCACCTCCGACGACCCCGGTCGCTACCGCGACGACGCCGAGGCCCAGCGCTGGCGCGACCGCGACCCCGTCACCCTGCTGCGCGAGGCCCTACTCGCCGCCGGACACGCTGACGAGGCCGGCCTCACCGAGGCCGACTCCCAGGCCGGGCGAGAGGCCGAGCGAGTACGCGACGGCGTGGCCACCGCTCCCGAGCCCGACGGATCGGAGCTGTTCACCCACGTCTTCCGGGAGACCACCGAGGAGCTGACCCGGCAGCGCCGCACCTGGCAGGAAGAGGTCGAGCTTTGACCGAGCTGATCGAACGCACCGACACCGACACCGCCGCCGACGCCCCCGTGGTCGGGCTGTCCATGCAGCAGGCCATCAACCGGGCCCTGCGCGACCTGCTCGTCGAGGACCCCGACGTGCTGCTCTTCGGCGAGGACGTCGGCGCCCTGGGCGGGGTCTTCCGCGTCACCGACGGGCTCCAGAGGGAGTTCGGCGACAAGCGCGTCTTCGACACCCCGCTCGCCGAGTCCGCGATCATGGGCATGGCGGTCGGCCTGGCCATGAACGGCTGGAGGCCCGTCCCCGAGCTTCAGTTCGACGGTTTCGCCTATCCCGCGATCGACCAGATCGTCAACCAGGTGGCGCGCATGAACTACCGCACCCGCGGCGCGGCCCCCATGCCGATCACCCTGCGGTTGCCCTCCTTCGGCGGCATCCAGGCGCCCGAGCACCACGGGGAGAGCCTGGAGACGCTCTTCGCGCACACCCCCGGTCTCAAGGTCGCGGCTCCCTCCGACCCCGGCGACGCCTACAGCCTGCTGCTACAGTCGGTGCGCTCCGACGACCCCGTCGTCTACATGGAGCCCAAATCCCGCTACTGGGATCGCAGGTCCGTCCAGCTGCGTGAACCCAGTGACCCCATCGGCACCAGCCGCATCGTGCGACCCGGTCGCCACGCCACCCTCATCGCATGGGGTGCCATGGTGCACCGCTGCATGCAGGTGGCCGAACTGGCCGCCGAGGACGGCGTGGACCTGGAGGTGCTGGACCTGCGCTGGCTCAAGCCCATCGACGCCGCCGGGCTGGCCGCCTCGGTCTCGCGGACCAAGCGCGCCGTGGTCGTGCACGAGGCGCCGCTGACCGCCGGGCTCGGCGCGGAGGTCTCCACCCTGGTCACGGAGAACTGCTTCCGGGACCTGGCGGCCCCCGTCCAGCGCGTCACCGGATTCGACGTGCCCTACCCCGCGGGTCCCCTGGAGCCGCAGTACCTGCCGACCATCGACCGCGTCCTGCTCGCGGTACAACGGACCCTGGAGTACTAGAGCGACCATGGCACAAGAGAACTTCACCTTCGCGCTCCCGGACCTGGGCGAGGGCCTGGTCGAGGCGACCGTCCTGGAGTGGCAGGTCGCCGTGGGCGACACGGTCGAGCGCAACGCACCCCTGGTGGAGGTGGAGACCACCAAGTCCGCGGTGGTCATCCCCTCGCCCAAGGCGGGCCGGATCGTCGAACTGCACGCCGAGGACGACCAGGCCGTGCCCGTGGGCGATCCCCTGGTGACCTTCGCGGTCGAGGTCGACGACGAGGCGCCCCAGGCGGGCATCGTGGGCAAGGTGCCCACGGAGGAGGCCCGGCCCGCCCGCAGGGTGCGGCTCAAGCCTCCGACGGACTGACGGTACCAGCGGGCCGCCGGGGTCCTTTCAGAGAAAACCACGGATATTGACGCCTGCCGGTGTCCAATGTTCGGATAAATCTCCGATTGTCCTTTGGCGGCCCGGACATATTTTCCAGAGATAGGGATGGGGAGTTCCATGTCCGCGAATCTCGTCGGCGACGTGACAATGCGATATACGGATGTGCGTCCGCAGGATCCCGAAGGCGGAGTTCCCGTGCTTCTGCTGCACGGTTTCGGTACCGACTTCGGTATGAATTGGCGTGCCGCCGGTTGGGAACAGGCGCTGGGAGCGGCCGGACTGCGGGTGATCGGGCCCGATCTGCGCGGCCACGGCGCCAGCGACAAACCGGCCGACAGCGCTTTCTACCTGCCCGAACACTTCGTCGCCGACCTTCTCGCGATGCTTGACGAGTTGGGTGTGGACAAGGTCGACGCGGTCGGTTACTCGATGGGCTCGCGCCTGGCCTGGGAACTGGCGCGGAGCGCGCCCGAACGTGTCGGACGTGTGGTTCTCGGCGGTTTCGGGCCAAAGAACGCCTTCGCCGGAACGGACCTGTCCGACCCCGGTTCGGGAGACACCCCCTTCGACCTCGTCTACCGCACGGTGACGGCCCTGCCCGGCAACGACGCCGCCGCTCTGGCCGCCTGCGCCCGCGGCCAGGCCGCGCGTCCCTTCGAAGCCGACCCCCCGCTCACCGGGGTCCCCCTGCTGACGGTGTCGGGGGCCAGGGACACGCTTGCCGAGGGCGCGGCCGAGCTCGCCGAGCGCTGTGGGGGCACCCATGTGGAGGTCCCCGGCCGTGACCACGCCAACGCCGTCTCCTCACGGGTCTTCAAGCAAGCCGTGTTGGACTTCCTCGCGGACTGAGGGGTCCGCCCCGCCGCCCGACGCGGCCAATCCGGTCTAGACCGGACGGTTCCCACGTGCTGATGTGACAACGTGTGACCGTGGTGAAGCCAGGCGTGGTAATGCCGTGTCGGCGCGGGGGAGGAGGGGCGGAGAACGCAATGTCGAAACGGAACAGACCGCTCCGAGTGCGTGCTTGGTGACTTCTGAGTAAGACCCCGTGTCGCTCCGCTCTCGCCTTCATAACAACTCCGTCCGTTGGTTCGATGTACTTTCGGCCACCGGATATCGTCCGGCTGCAGAACTCAGCTCGGTCGTGCGCGAATGCTGACCGCTGAGAGTGCGTAAGGGGAGTGAGAAGTGAAGCGCAGCAACGCAGTCAGGTTCGCCGCCGTCGCGGCGGCCGGTGTGCTCGCCCTCACCGCGTGTGACAACGCGGCGGAGGAAGGCGGCGACGGAGGCGGTGGCGAGGAGTCCGCCTCCGACCTGAAGGTCGGCCTGGCCTACGACGTCGGCGGTCGCGGTGACCGCTCCTTCAACGACTCGGCCTACCGCGGACTGGAGCGGGCAGCCGAGGAGCTCGGTGTCGAGACCACCGACTTCGAGCCCTCCGACGGCGAGGCCGACTCCGCCAAGGAACAGCGCCTGGCCACCATGGCCGGCGAGGGGTACGACGTCGTCATCGCCGTCGGCTTCGCCTACGCCGAGCCGCTCGAGACGGTCGCGTCCGAGTACCCGGACGTCCACTTCGCCATCGTGGACTCCGAGATCGAGGGCTTCGACAACGTCACCAGCCTGGTCTTCGCCGAGGAGCAGGCCTCCTTCCTGGCCGGTGCCGCCGCGGCGTTGACCACCGAGGACGACCACGTCGGCTTCGTCGGCGGTGTCGAGACCCCGCTGATCCACAAGTTCGAGGCCGGGTACGTCGCGGGTGCCGAGCACGTCACCGAGGACATCGACGTCGAGGTCGACTACCTCAGCCAGCCGCCGGACATGAGCGGCTTCAGCGACCCGGCCAAGGGCCGCGAGCTCGCCCAGGCCCAGTACGACCGCGGCGCGGACGTCATCTACCACGCCGCCGGTGCCTCGGGCAACGGCATCCTGGAGTCGGCCGAGGCCAACGACTTCACCTTCATCGGCGTCGACAGCGACCAGTACGAGAACGCGGAGGAGGACCAGAAGCCGTACGTGCTCACCTCCGCCATCAAGCAGGTGGACGTGGCCGTGTTCGACCTGATCAGCTCCGCGGCCGAGGGCGATGCCGAGGGCGGCATCCAGCGCTTCGAGCTCGCTGACGGCGGCGTGGACTACACCACGTCCAACGAAGAGGCGATCAGCCCGATCCAGGACCAGCTGGACGAGATCAAGCAGCAGATCATCGACGGCGAGATCGAGGTCCCGAGCGAGCCGTAGACCGTGTTTTTGGGACCTTCGCTTCGCCTTGGTCCGTGTTCGAACGCCCAAGGAGCGGGAACCTTCGGTGCCTACGGTGTGACGGCTCGTTCCTCGCAGTCTCACCTCCGGTACCTCCAGAACCCCGCGGGCGCCCGAACCGACTCCCAAGGCCCGGTCCAGAAAGACACCGCCGCCGCGGGCAGGATCCGTGGTGGCCGCATCCACGGGCGGTACCGGGCCGGGTGACCCCGGACCGGTACCGCCCCGGTTGCCGTTTCGCGACGGGGACGCCCGGCAGCGGCCGCAACCCGGCTCCTTCCGGCCGCGCCACGCCGCAAGTTCACGAGGAGACAGATGAGCAGCACGCCATCGGGCGGCGGGGCCTTGGCGCCCCCCGCCGTTGAGCTGCGCGGGATCACCAAGCGTTTTCCCGGGGTCGTGGCCAACCACGACATCGACATCACCGTGGCTCCCGGTACCGTGCACGCCATCGTCGGCGAGAACGGTGCGGGCAAGTCCACGCTGATGAAGACCCTGTACGGCATGCACCGGCCGGATGAGGGACACATCCATGTCAAAGGCCAGGAGGTGCGCTTCCACTCGCCCTCCGACGCCATCCGGAACGGCATCGGCATGGTGCACCAGCACTTCATGCTCGCCGACAACCTGACCGTGCTGGAGAACGTGGTCCTGGGCGCGGAGCGCCGATTCGGTATCGGCAACCGGGCCCGCGCACAGATCCGGGCCCTGTCCGACCAGTACGGGCTCGGGGTCGAGCCCGACCGCCTGATGGCTGACCTGGGCGTCGGCGAGCGCCAGCGCGTGGAGATCCTCAAGGTCCTGTACCGCGGTGCGCAGACCATCATCCTCGACGAGCCCACCGCCGTCCTGGTCCCGCAGGAGGTCGACGAGCTCTTCGACAACCTGCGCGAGCTCAAGCGCGAGGGCCTGACCGTCATCTTCATCTCCCACAAGCTGGACGAGGTGCTCTCGGTCGCCGACGAGATCACCGTGATCCGTCGCGGCACCACCGTGGCCACCGCGGACCCGGGCACCACCACCGCCCAGGAGCTGGCCACGCTGATGGTCGGTGGCGAACTGCCCGTACCGGAGCTGCGCGAGTCCACCGTCACCGACCACGCCGTGCTGTCCCTGGACGGGGTCACGGTCCACTCCCCGGACGGCCGCGCCGTCGTGGACGGGATCAGCGTGGACATCCACCGGGGCGAGATCGTCGGCATCGCCGGTGTGGAGGGCAACGGCCAGTCCGAGCTGATCGAGGCCATCATGGGCATGCGCCCGCTGGCCTCGGGACGCGTCCTCCTGGAGGAGTACGACATCACCGGCTGGTCCACGCTGCGGATCCGCGAGGCGGGCGTGGGCTACATCCCCGAGGACCGCCACCGGCACGGCGTGCTGCTGGACTCCCCGCTGTGGGAGAACCGCATCCTGGGCCATCAGACCAAGGAGCCCAGTGTGCGGGGCCCCTGGATCAACAAGGTCGGTGCGCGTGCCGACTCCGAGCGCATCGTCGCCGAGTACGACGTGCGCACCCCGAGCATCGACGTGATCGCCGACGCCCTGTCCGGCGGCAACCAGCAGAAGTTCATCATCGGCCGGGAGATGAGCGGATCCCCGCGCTTCCTGGTCGCGGCGCACCCCACCCGCGGTGTGGACGTGGGCGCCCAGGCCGCCATCTGGGAGCAGCTGCGCGACGCCCGTGCCGCCGGCCTGGCGGTACTGCTGGTCTCCGCCGACCTGGACGAGCTGATCGGTATGTCCGACACCCTGCACGTGATCCTGCGCGGCCGCCTGGTCGCCCAGGCCGACCCGACCACCGTCACGCCCGAACAGCTGGGCTCGGCCATGACCGGTGCCGGGCTGGACGGGGCCGACGAGAGTACGGAAGGTGAGGGCGGCACGCATGAGTAGGCTTCCCCGTCCCGACACGACCCTGCCCGCACCCGCGGCGCTGGGCATCTCCCTGGCTCTGGGAACACTGCTGACCGTCGCCCTAGACACGGCGCTGCTGTGGTGGGCCGCGCTGATCATCGGCGTCGTGGCGGCCTTCGCCGCCGTGGCCTGGACCGGCCCCCTGATATCCGGCGGTCGCCGGGCGGGCGCCGACGGTGCCCGCGAGGAGGGCACGGCCCTGCAAACCACCCTGGTCGTCCCGACGGCCCTGGTGCTGTCGGTGGTCACGGGCCTGGTGGCCGCCTGGTTCCTGGACCTGTCCCTGATCGAGCCGGTCGCCGCCGCCCTGGGCGCCCTGGTCGGCTCCGCCGCGGCGTTCCTACTCTTCCACCGGCTGTCGGCGATGCTCGCGCTGTCCTTCGCCGCGGTCCTGGCCGCCGGTGTCCTGGCCACCGCGGTCACCGCGGCCGTGCTGTACTTCAGCGGTATCCCGCCACTGGCCACGTTCGGGCGGATGGTCGAGTACGGCACCAGGCCCGACAGCCTGGTGCGCATCGTCAACGACGGCACCACCTACTACCTGGCCGCCGTGGCCGTGGCGATCGGCTTCAAGATGAAGCTGTTCAACATCGGTGTGGACGGCCAGTACCGGCTCGCCGCTCTGTTGGCCGCCGCGGTGGGCGGCTACGTCGTGCTGCCGCCGGTACTCAGCCAGATCGTCGTCGTCGCCACGGCCGTGGCCGTCGGCGGAGCGTGGGCCGGTATCGCCGGATACCTCAAGGTGGCCCGGGGCGTGTCCGAGGTGATCTCCACGATCATGCTCAACTCGATCGCCACCGGCATCACCGCCTACCTGCTGAGCACCGACCGCCTGGCGGTGGAGATCAGCACCAACAACATCGGGACCCCGCCCATGCCCGAATCCTCCTGGGTACCGGGTATTCCGGCGGGCTTCCTCGGTTCCGACCACGAGATCTTCGGTTTCGTGCTCCTGGCCGTCGCGGTCGGCGTCGGCTACTGGGTGATGCTCAACCGCACCCGCTTCGGCTTCGAACTGCGGGCCACCGGTGAGTCGCAGACGGCGGCCGAGGCCAGTGGTGTGAACGTCAAGAAGATGGTGTTCCTGTCCATGCTCTTCTCGGGCATGGTCGCCGGCCTGGTGGGCCTGCCCCAGCTTCTGGGCAGCTCCCACTACTACGCTCTGGACTTCCCGACCGGTATCGGCTTCATCGGCATCGCCATCGCCCTGCTGGGCCGCAACCACCCGGTGGGCATCGTCTTCGCCGCCCTGTTCTGGTCCTTCCTGAACCAGGCGGCGGGCATCCTGCCCTTCGACGGCATCCCGCAGGAGATCGCGGTCATCTCGCAGGCCACCATCGTGCTCACCGTCGTGGTGGTCTACGAGGTCGTGCACCGCTGGGGCCGCCGCTACCAGCAGCAGCAGATCGGCAAGCAGCTCGGCACCGCCGCCGAGACCAGCACACAAGACACGGAGACCGTGCCCTCGGCGCCCGAGGGCGGGTCCGCCGACGGCGAGGGCGGCGGTGCCCCCGACTCCGACGGCAAGCGCGGCGGGGAGGCACAGTGAGCCAGGAGATCAACGTGACGCGGCCGACGGGCAAGGCCCCGCCGCGACCCCGGGGATGGGCGCGCTGGCGCTTCCTCACCCTGTTCGGCGCGGTGCTGGTGTCCCTGGCGGGACTACGTACCATCACCGGCCACGACATGCTCACCGACGCGGGCACCATCAGCACCACCATCACCTTCGCGGTCCCCATCGGGCTGGCCGCTCTGGGCGGTCTGTGGGCCGAGCGGGCGGGCATCATCAACATCGGCCTGGAAGGCATGATGATCCTGGGCACCTGGTTCGGTGCCTACTTCGCCTGGTCCACGGACAACCCGTGGGTCGGCCTGCTGGCGGGCGTGCTCGCCGGTATGGCGGGCGGACTCCTGCACGCCGTGGCCACGGTGACCTTCGCGGTGGACCACATCGTCTCCGGTGTGGCGATCAACATCCTCATGCTCGGCGCGATGCGCTACTTGTCGATCCTGGTCTACTCCGACGTGCCCGGCGCGGGCGCGGCCCAGTCGCCGATGGCCCCGTCGTTCCCGGTGTGGAGCCTGCCCTTCGTCGCCGACGTGCTCGGGCCGGTCGCCGAGAGCGGGACCTTCCTGGTCAGCGACCTGGCGTCGCTGGTGGTGGGTCTGACCACGCGTATGTCGGCGCTGACGTTCGTCGCGATCATGATGATCCCGCTGACCTACCTGGTGCTGTGGCGGACCACCTTCGGCCTGCGGCTGCGCTCGGTGGGTGAGAACCCCGACGCCTCCGAGTCCCTCGGCGTGCCCGTGTACAGCCTCAAGTACGTCGCGGTGGTCGTCTCCGGCGGCCTGGCCGGTATGGGCGGTGTGTTCCTGGCCATCGTGGCCTCGCAGATCTACCAGGAGGGGCAGACCGGCGGCCGGGGCTATATCGGCCTGGCCGCGATGATCTTCGGAAACTGGCGTCCGGGCGGTCTCGCCATGGGTGCGAGCCTGTTCGGCTACACCGACGCGCTACAGGTGCGCGGCGGAGGCGCGGCCATCCACGCCCTGCTGCTGCTCCTGGCGGTGGCGCTGCTGGCCGTGGCCCTGTGGCAGGTGCGACGGGACCGCAAGGGCCTGGCCGCCGCCGGCGCGCTCGTCGCGGTCCTGCTGCTGGCGTGGTACTTCTCCACCGACTCGCTTCCGCGCGAGCTGGCCACCTACAGCCCGCACATCGCGACCCTGCTGGTGCTCTCACTGGCCTCGCAGAGGCTGCGTGCACCCGCCGGGATCGGAAAGCAGTGGAGGGCGAGCAGATCATGACCGACGGACCCCTGGACCCCGGGGCGGTGGACTGGGAGGCGTTGCGCGGTGCCGCACGCCGGGCCATGGCCCGGGCCTACGCGCCCTACTCCGACTATCCGGTGGGCGCGGCGGCGCTGGTCGACGACGGCCGGGTGGTCAGCGGATGCAACGTGGAGAACGCCTCCTACGGGCTGAGCCTGTGCGCCGAGTGCGGGCTGGTCAGTGCCCTGCACGCCTCGGGGGGCGGCCGTCTGACGGCGTTCAGCTGTGTGGACGGCCGCGGTGAGACCCTCATGCCGTGCGGGCGATGCCGACAACTTCTGTTCGAGCACGGTGGACCGCGCCTGCTGGTGGACACCCCCGAGGGGGTCCGGACCATGGACGAGGTCCTGCCGCAGGCCTTCGGCCCTGACCACCTCACATAACCAGTGTTTCTCCGGGGCTCCGCTTCGTCCGGCCGCCCCGCGGCGACCGGGCGGACGTGTTTCCCGCCAGGAAGGACATGACATGGACGTCATCGAGGTCATCCGAGCCAAGCGCGACGGGGGCGAGCTCAGCCCGGAGCAGATCGACTGGGTGATCGACGCCTACACCCGGGGCGAGGTGGCCGAGGAGCAGATGTCGGCGCTGGCCATGGCGATCTTCCTGCGCGGGATGAACCGGGCCGAGGCCAGCCGCTGGACCGAGGCGATGCTGGCCTCCGGAGAGCGTCTGGACTTCTCCGACCTGGACCGGCCCACCACCGACAAGCACTCAACGGGCGGGGTGGGTGACAAGCTCACCCTGCCCCTCACCCCGACCGTCGCGGCGTGCGGTGCGGCCGTACCGCAGCTGTCCGGGCGAGGGCTGGGCCACACCGGCGGCACCCTCGACAAGCTGGAGTCGATCACCGGGTGGCGTGCGTCGCTGTCCACCGGTGAGATGCGGCGGGTGCTGGACTCCACCGGCGGGGTGATCTGCGCGGCCGGGTCCGGGCTGGCACCGGCCGACCGGAAGCTGTACGCGCTGCGCGACGTCACCGGAACGGTCGAGTCCATCCCGCTGATCGCGGCCTCGATCATGAGCAAGAAGCTCGCCGAGGGCACCGGCGCACTGGTCCTGGACGTCAAGGTGGGGTCGGGCGCGTTCATGAAGGACACCGGATCGGCCCGCGAGCTGGCCCGCACGATGGTCGGTATCGGCAACGACCACGGGGTGCGCACGGTCGCGCTGCTCACCGACATGGCCACGCCGCTGGGTCGACGGGTCGGTAACGCGCTGGAGGTGGCCGAGTCGGTGGAGGTGCTCTCCGGCGGCGGTCCCGCGGACGTGGTGGAGCTGACCGTGGCGCTGGCCCGGGAGATGCTGGCCGCCGCCGGTCTCACCCCGGGGGAGAACGGGGTCAAGGACCCGGCTGAGGCACTGCGGGACGGAAGCGCGCTGGCGTCCTGGAAGCAGCTCGTTCGCGCCCAGGGCGGCGACCCGGACGCGCCGCTGCCGGTGGCCGCCGAGCGCCGGGTGGTGCTCGCCCCGGCCTCGGGCACGGTCACCCGGCTGGACGCCTACCAGGTGGGGCTGGCCGCATGGCGGCTGGGCGCGGGCCGGGCCCGCAAGGAGGACGCGGTGTCCTTCGGTGCCGGAGTGACCCTGCACGCCAAGCCGGGCGAGGAGGTCACGGCGGGAGAACCGCTGTTCACCCTGCACGCGGATGAGGAGGAGCGCTTCGACCGGGCCGCGCGGGCCCTGGAGGGCGCCTTCGACATCGAGTCCGGAGCCCGGCACCGGGCCCGGCCGCTGATCATCGACCGCATCTCCTGAGGAAGGCGGCGCCGAACACGGCGGGCCCCTTCCCGGTGACGACCGACGAGCTGGCGGGCCGCCGTCAGAACATGGGCTGTTGGATCTCGGTGCCGACCGGCAGCAGAACGTACGTCACGATCGCCAGGAGCACCAACAGCAGGCTCACTATCAGCGCCGCGGTGGACGCCCACCGTGCCCAGTGCCGGGTCCCGGTGCCGGTCAGGATGAGTGAGATCCCCGCGACCAGTGCCGTGATGGCGGCCGCCGCGCCGCTGATGACCAGCTGGGCGGAGATCTGCTCGACCTGGTCCGTGGGCACCTGCTGGTCGCCGATGAGCATCACGCTGGTGAAGATCTGGAGCAGCTGGCTCGAGAACACGGTCACGCCGAGCAGGACCAGCGAGGTCAGGGCGAAGGTCTCCGCTGAGAGGACGCCGCCTGGACGGGGCTCCACAGGAGCCTCCTCCTGCTCCTGGGGGACGTCCGCTTCGGTCACGGTCTCGTCCGGGGGCGCGAAGTGGGCCCCGGTCCCGGTGGCCGGTGCCTCGTCGGTGTCCCGGGCCGCGTCGGCGTCTCGGGTGTGGTCGGTCGGGTCGTTATTTTCCGGTGATGTGCTCACGCGGCCAACGTACCTGCCCGAACACAGGGAAAGGCCAAGGGAAACGCCTGCTCGGGTACTTGGCGAGGCAATGGCGGGCATGGGCCGCTCCCTCCGTCGACGGAAACCTCCCCCGGAGCCGGAACCACCGGGCGCGCCCGTCGGCTCAGGCGCCGGCCGGCAGGCTGACGAAGGCCAGGACGGAGACCACGACCAGCAGGGTGCCCACGATCACGGTCGCGGCGGCGCTCCAGCGGCTCCACGCGCGCGTGCCGTAGCCGCCCAGGAACAGGGAGAGCGCTCCGGCGAGCACGGCCAGGGCGCTCGACCCGCCCGCGACCACGATCTCGGTCGAGAACACGCCCGTGTCCCCAGCGAAGTTCTCCTGGGAGCCGCGGCCCACGGCGAACAGGCTGAAGAGCTGAAGCAGCCGGGTGTTCGTCACGGTGACCGCGAACAGCATCAGGGCGATGATGCTGAAAGTCTCGGCGGAGAACAGCCCGCCGGAGGGGTGGGTCGGGGTGCCCGCGAGGAAGGCGCCGCTGGCCTCGGTCTCCCGGAGCGTCCCGGTGTCCTCGGAGGCCGGGACGCTCTCGGCCGGCTCCTGCGGGGCGGTGCCGGCGCCGTCGGTGGGACTGGTGTCTTCTTGGGAGGTATCCACGGCGCCAAACTACCGCGCGCGTATCCCGATTCCCGAGGGGAGTAACACACGCTCCGTGGCCACTTTCGGCCATATCGTGATCACCCGCCTGTTCCGCAGAAAAACAAGCAGGTGCGCTTGTTTTATTGTGTGGTCGGTGCCACTCTCGTGTCCATGACTGCGACACCGGTGCCCCCGCTGTTGGTGGGAAACGCCTCCGGCTTCTACGGAGACCGCTTCGACGCCGTCCACGAGATGCTCACCGAAGGACCTCTGGACGTCCTCACCGGCGACTACCTGGCCGAGTTGACCATGGCCATCCTCGGCCGCGACCAGCTCAACGACCCCGGACGCGGCTACGCCCGTACCTTCCTGCGGCAGATGCGCGACAGTCTGGCGCTGATCATGGAGCGCCGGATCCGGGTGGTCACCAACGCGGGAGGCCTCAATCCGCGCGGGCTCGCCGACAAGCTCACCGAGCTCGCCGACGGGCTCGGCCTCGAACCCAGCATCGCCTGCGTCACCGGCGATGACCTCCTCGACCGGGCCGAGGAGCTCAACCTCGGTTCCCCGCTGACCGCCAACGCCTACCTCGGTGCCTTCGGTATCGCCGCGTGCCTGGACGCGGGCGCCGACATCGTGGTCACCGGACGTGTCACCGACGCCTCCCTGGCCGTGGGGCCCGCCGTCTCCCACTTCGGCTGGTCCTTCGACGACCTGGACGCCCTGGCCGGGGCCACCGCCGCAGGACACGTCATCGAGTGCGGAACCCAGGCCACCGGCGGCAACTACGCCATGGCCGCCGAACTCCCGAACCAGGGCCGTGGTCTGGACCGCCCCGGCTTCCCCGTCGCCGAGATCCATGGGGACGGCAGCGCGGTCATCACCAAGCACCCCGGCAGCGGCGGCGCCGTCACCACCGGGACCGTCACCGCCCAGCTCGTCTACGAGATCGCCGGACCCCGCTACCCCGGGCCCGACGTCACCACCCGCCTGGACACCGTCCGTCTCACGGAACAGGGACCCGACCGCGTCCTACTCAGTGGGACACGCGGCGAGGAGCCGCCCGCCGACCTCAAGGTGGGCCTGACCAGTCTCACCGGCTTCCGCAACGAGGCCGAGTTCCTCATCCCGGGCCTGGACGCCGAGGCCAAGGCCGCCCTGGCCGAACGCCAACTGCGCGCCGGGCTGGCCCCGCGCGAACCGCGGGAGCTGCACTTCACGTTCGTGCCCGCCGAGGACCCCCACGGCCCCACCCAGGACGCGGCCACCGCACGGCTGCGCGTGGTCGCCCGCGACCACGACCCCGCCGCCATCGGCCGCTCCTTCGGCGCGGCCGCCGTGGAACTGGCCCTGGGCAGCTACGCCGGGTTCCACCTCACCGCACCGCCGCGCGACGCCCGCCCCGACGGGGTCGCCGCCACCCACATCCTCGTGCCCGCCGCCGAGGTGGAGCACACCGCGATCCTTCCCGACGGCCGGCGGGTGACCATCGCCCCACCGCCCGGCACCCGGCCCCCGGCCGAGGCCCCCGAACCCCCGCTGCCCGGACCCCCGCCGGAGGGCCCCACCCGGTTGGCGCCGCTCGGTCTGGTGCTGGGCGCGCGCAGCGGCGACAAGGGAGCCGACGCCAACCTCGGAGTGTGGGCGGGCAGCGATCCGGCGTGGCGGTGGCTGGCCACCACCCTCACCGTCGACGTGCTGCGCGAGCTGCTCCCCGAGACCGCCGGCCTGGAGATCACCCGGTACCCGCTGCCCAACCTGCGCGCCGTCAACTTCTGGATCGCGGGCATGCTCGCCCCCGGCACCGCACGCCGTGAGGGGAGCGATCCGCAGGCCAAGGGGCTGGGGGAGTGGCTGCGAGCACGCAGGGCCGAGATCCCCGAGGCGCTGCTGTCGGAGGTGGAGCGGCCGTGAGCGTTCTGGGGACCCGGCTCGACACATCCTCGCCCGACTTCGCCCTGGCCCGCGAGGCCATGTCCGCCAAGCTCGCCGAGATCGACACCGAACACGCCAAGGCACTGTCCGGGGGCGGGCGGCGTTACGTGGAGCGCCACCGCTCCCGGGGCGGGCTGCTGGTCCGTGAGCGGATCGAACTGTTCCTGGACGAGGGCAGCCCCTTCCTGGAGCTGTCCCCGCTCGCCGCCTGGGGCAGCGACTTCCACGTCGGCGCGAGCGTCGTCACCGGCGTGGGCGTCGTCTCCGGGGTGGAGTGCGTGCTGGTGGCCAACGACCCCACGGTGCGAGGCGGATCCAGCAACCCGTGGACCCTGAAGAAGTCCGCGCGGGCCGCTGAGATCGCTGAACGCAACCACATGCCGCTGATCAGCCTGGTGGAGTCCGGCGGCGCCGACCTGCCCACCCAGAAGGAGATCTTCATCCCGGGCGGCCGCACCTTCCGCGACCTGACCCGCCTGTCCGCCGCCGGGATCCCCACCATCGCGCTGGTCTTCGGCAACTCCACGGCCGGAGGCGCCTACGTTCCCGGCATGAGTGACCACGTGGTCATGGTGCGCGAGCGCTCCAAGGTGTTCCTGGGCGGCCCGCCCCTGGTCAGGGCGGCCACTGGGGAGGAGAGCGACGACGAGTCGCTGGGCGGGGCCCGAATGCACGCCGAGACGTCCGGACTGGCCGACCACCTGGCCGAGGACGAGCACGACGCCCTCCGTATCGGAAGGAGGATCGTGGCCCGTCTCGGCCACCGCAAACAGGGCCGCCCCCCGAACACGTCGGTCCCCGAGCCCCTCCATCCGGCCGAGGACCTGCTCGGCGTCATGCCGCCCGACCTCAAGGTGCCCGTGGACCCGCGCGAGATCATCGCCCGCGTCGTGGACGGCTCGGAGTTCGACGAGTTCAAGCCCGCCTACGGCAGCGGACTGGTCACCGGCTGGGCGGACCTGCACGGCTACCCCGTCGGAGTCCTGGCCAACGACAACGGTGTGCTGTTCAGCGCCGAGGCGCAGAAAGCCGCCCAGTTCATCCAGCTCGCCAACCGCGCGGACACCCCGCTGGTGTTCCTGCACAACACCACCGGCTACATGGTCGGCCGCGAATACGAGCAGGGCGGCATCATCAAACACGGCTCGATGATGATCAACGCCGTCTCCAACAGCACGGTTCCGCACTTCTCGGTACTCGTGGGCGCCTCCTACGGCGCCGGCCACTACGGGATGTGCGGCCGGGCCTACGACCCCCGCTTCCTGTTCGCCTGGCCCAGCGCCCGCTCCGCCGTCATGGGGGCCAGACAGCTCGCCGAGGTTCTGTCCATCGTCGCCCGTCAGTCCGCGGCCAGGAAGGGCCAGCCCTATGACGAGGACCAGGACGCCGCCGTCCGGGAGATGGTCGAGAACCAGGTCGAGGCCGAGTCGCTGCCGCTGTTCCTGTCCGGACGGGTCTACGACGACGGCGTCATCGACCCGCGCGACACCCGTACCGTCCTGGGCCTGTGCCTGTCCTACGCCCACAACGCGCCCGTTCGGGGCACCGACCGCTTCGGCGTCTTCCGGATGTGAGGAAGAGGAGACCTTGAACGACGCGCCCTCCCACCAGCCCGCCGCCCACCGGCCCGTCACATCCCTCCTGGTCGCCAACCGGGGCGAGATCGCCCGCCGGATCCTGCGCACCTGCCGCTCCCTCGGCATCGCCACCGCCGCCGTCCACGCCCCCGGCGAGGAGAACGCCGCGCACGTGACCGAGGCCGACGCCGCCGTGCGCCTGCCCGTGCCCGAAGGACGCGGTCCCGTGGAGGCCTACCTCGATCCCGGAGCCGTGGTCGGGGCGGCCCTCGCCGCCGGTGCCGACGCCGTCCACCCCGGATACGGGTTCCTGTCCGAGGACCCCGGCCTCGCCCGTGCCGTCACCGCCGCCGGTCTCACCTGGATCGGACCCTCCGCCGAGGCCGTCGAAGGCATGGGCTCCAAGACCCGGGCCAAGCGGATCGCCCGTGACGCCGGGGTCCCCGTCGCCGAGGCCCTCGACCCAGGGGACGTGCTCCCCGAACACCTGCCCGTACTGGTCAAGGCCGTCTCCGGGGGTGGCGGGCGCGGCATGCGCGTGGTCCGCGACCTCGCCGACCTGCCCTCCGAGGCGGACGCCGCCCGCACAGAGGCGGCCTCCGCCTTCGGCGACCCGGCCGTGTTCTGCGAGGCCTACGTTCCACGAGGCCGTCACGTCGAGGTGCAGGTCCTGGCCGACGCCCACGGCACCGTCTGGGCACTGGGCGAGCGCGACTGCTCCGTCCAGCGCCGCCACCAGAAGGTCGTCGAGGAGACACCCGCCCCCGGCCTGCCCGACCACCTGCGCCAGCACCTGCACGAGGCCGCCCGCCGGATGGCACGGGCCATCGGCTACACCGGCGCCGGAACCGCCGAGTTCCTCGTGCCCGTCTTCGACGGATGCTTCGGCGACCCCGTCTTCCTGGAGATGAACACCCGCCTACAGGTCGAGCACCCCGTCACCGAGTGCGTCACCGGCCTGGACCTGGTCGAGTGGCAGATCCGGATCGCCGAGGGAGAGCCCCTGCCGGGAGACGGCCCGCCCGCGCCGCACGGCCACGCAGTCGAGGCCCGCCTGTACGCCGAGGACCCCCGCGAGGACTGGCGCCCCCGCACCGGTGTCCTGCACGCCTTCGACGTCCCCGCCGCCACAGTCCGGTTCGCACCCCTCCCCGCCCCCGGTGTGCGCCTGGACAGCGGAGTCGAGCCCGGCGACACCGTCGGCACCGACTTCGACCCCCTGCTCGCCAAGGTCGTCGCCTACGGGCACGACCGCCGCGACGCGGTCCGCCGCCTGGCCGCCGCCCTGGCCACCACGCGCGTCCACGGGGTGGGTACCAACCGCGACCTGCTCGTACGGGTACTGCGCGACCCGGCGTTCGGGGCGGCCCAGACCCGCCCCGAACAGCTGAGCACCGGCTACCTGGACACCGAGCGACGCGCCGACCTCACCCGGCCCCTGGCCGGCCCCGACACCGAACGCCTCGCCGCGCTGGCCGCCGCGCTGGCCGCGGCGGAGACCGCTCGCACCGGCGCCACCGTTCCCACCGGCATCCCCGCCAACTGGCGCAACCTGTCCTCCCAGCCGCACGTGCGCCGCCACACCGTCGCCGGAGGCGGCGAGGTCACCACCGCCTACCGCGCTCTTCGGGGCACCTACCTGCCCGAACAGCCCGGGGTCCGCGTGCTCTCGGCCGCGCCCGGCCTGGTGGTCCTGGAGGATCACGGCCTGCGCCGCGCCTTCTCCGTCCACCGCGGCGGTACCGACGTCCACGTCGACTCCCCTCTGGGAGCGGTCACCCTCACCCCCGTCGACCCCCTCCCCGAACCCGAGGCCGCGGTCGACCCCGGCGCCCTGCCCGCTCCCATGCCGGGCACCGTCACCGCCGTGGACGTCGCCGTGGGGGACCGGGTCGAGGAGGGCCAGACCCTGCTGCGTATGGAAGCGATGAAGATGGAGCACCGCGTCACCGCACCCGCCGTCGGTGCCGTCCGGGAGGTCCCGGTCGCGGCGGGCCAGAGGGTGCCCGCAGGGGCTCCCCTCGCCGTGCTCGACTACGAAGGGGCCCAACCGTGACCGGTGCCATGACCTTCAACGAACCCGCCGAGCGTGTCGAACTGCGCGCCGCCGTGTCCGCGTTCGCCGCCGGATACGGGCCCGGCTACTACCGCGCCAGGGCCAAGGAGGGCGCCTACCTCACCGACCTGTGGCGCGAGGCCGGAGAACTCGGCTACCTGGGCGTCAACATCCCCGAGGCGTACGGCGGCGGGGGCGGTGGCATCGGCGACCTGGCCGCCGTCCTGGAGGAGTTCGGCGCCGCCGGGTGCCCCACTCTGATGATGGTGGTCTCCCCGGCCATCTGCGGCACCGTCCTGTCCCGTTTCGGCACCCCCGGCCAGCGGCGGCGCTGGCTGCCCGGACTGGCCACGGGCGAGGCCGTCATGGCCTTCGCCATCACCGAGCCCGACGCCGGGTCCAACTCCCACCGCATCACCACCACCGCGCGCCGCGACGGCGACGGCTGGATCCTCAACGGCCGCAAGACCTTCATCTCCGGCGTGGACGTCGCCGACGCCGTCCTCGTCGTCGGCCGCGTGCAGGACGAGGACACCGGACGCCTGTCCGCCGCGCTGTTCGCGGTACCCACGGACACGCCCGGGTTCGAGGCCCGCCGGATCGAGATGGACCTGGTCAGCCCCGACCACCAGTTCCAGCTGTTCATGGACGACGTGCGCCTGCCCGCCGACGCCCTGGTCGGCGACCCCGAGGCCGGGCTCCTCCAGCTCTTCGCGGGGCTCAACCCCGAGCGCATCATGGCCGCGTCCCTGGCCTCCGGCAGCGCCCGTTACGCCCTGGACAGGGCCGTCGCCTACGCCGGTGAGCGGAAGGTGTGGCGCGACACCCCCATCGGCGCGCACCAGGGCCTGGCCCACCCGCTGGCACAGGTCAAGATCGAACTGGAACAGGCCCGTCTGATGACCCAGCACGCGGCGCTCCGCTACGATTCCGGCGACGACGCGGGAGCGGGGGAGGCGGCCAACATGGCCAAGTACGCCGCCGCCGAGGCGTGCGTGCGCACGGTCGACCAGGCTGTGCAGACCCTCGGGGGCAACGGCCTGGCCAGTGAATACGGTTTGGGATCGGCGATCGCCGCCGCCCGTCTGGCACGCATCGCTCCGGTGAGCCGGGAGATGGTGCTCAACTACGTGGCCCAGCAGTCCCTCGGCCTGCCCAAGTCGTACTGAGCGGAGAAACACCGCCGCGGGCGCCCGGCAGGGGCGTCCGCGGCGGTGTGGTGGGAGGAGATGACGTGGACACCGGGGCCGACCGCGAGCCGCGCCAGGAGCGCAGCCGGGCCACCCGTGCCCGGCTGCTGGAGGCCGCCGTGTCCTGCCTGGCCGAACACGGCACGGCCGGCGCCACCGTGGGCGCGGTCGCGCGGCGGGCCGGGGTGTCCCGGGGCGCCGCCCAGCACCACTTCCCGACACGTGAGGACCTGTTCCTGGCGGCCCTGCGGCACATGGTCGACAGCCGCGGAGAGGAGCTGCGGCGCGGCGCGGCGGCCGTTCCTGAGGGGCCCGGACGCACCGAGGCGGTCGTGCAGATGGTCGTGGACGCCTTCACCGGGGTGGACTTTCGGGCCGCCCTCCAACTGTGGTCGGCGGCTGCCAGTGATCCGGCCCTGCGCGACCGGATCATTCCCATGGAGGAGCGGATGGGTCGGGAGATCCACCGGTCCGCCGTGGCGCTGCTGGGCGTGGACGAGTCGGTGCCCGGGGTCCGGGAGACCGTGCAGGCCACCCTGGACCTGGCGCGTGGCCTGGGGCTGGCCAACCTGCTCACCGACGACGGGCCCCGAAGGCACCGGATCGTGCGCCAGTGGGCGCGCACGCTCGACGAGCAGATCCGGGACCGGACCGGCTGAAGCGGCTACCTCCGCGGTGCGGAGCGTGTTTATCATCGAAGCGGTGGGCCGCGGGCCCGCCGAAGGTGTCGTTTCGGGCTGAACAGGCGGTGTGAAGGTGAACGCGGATGCGGGCAGGGACCTCTCGGACCTGGCCAGGCGGGTACTGGACGCCTTCTCGGAGAGCGCCTCGCGCCGCAGGGACCGCGATGCCCTGATGGACAACGCCTTCGCCGCGCTCGTCGACCTGTACCGGGCGACCTCACCCGGCGAGCGGCGCTCCCCGGCCGGGCAGAACTTCAACGCCGACCTGACCAGGCTGCTGGTGAGCGGCAACAACCCCGACCGGCTCGGCCTGTACGTGGTCCGCAGCCAGACCGCGGCCGAGAACGGCCAACATGAGGGGTACCGGCCCGCCTGCTGGCGGCGGTCCATGCTGGAGCTGCTCGGCGAGGAGTTCGTACCCCTGTTGAACTTCCTGCGCCCGGGGGACCTGGAGACGATCCCGCGCATTGACGAGACCCTCGCCGAGGTGGCGGACAGCGCTCGGCCGATGGTCGGGGACGAGGTGCCCGCATGGGTGCCCGAGTCGCACTGGTGGTGGTGGGAACCCGCCCGCCGACGTGGCGAGGAGGTCCCGGAGGACTACGACAGCGGCCCCCTGGACGCCGTCGGGGACTGATTCCCGGTCCGGGCGGCGATGAGGTCCCGGTACCAGGAGAAGGAGTCCTTCGGGACGCGTGCCTGGGTGCCGTGGTCCACGTGTACCAGCCCGAAGCGCTGGTGGTAGCCCTCGGCCCACTCGAAGTTGTCGGTGAGCGTCCACACGAAGTACCCGCGCACGTCCGCGCCCCGCTCCCGGGCGGCCTCCAAGGCGGCGACGTGCCCCTCCAGGTAGGCGATCCGGTCGGGATCGGCGACCCGGCCGCCGGCGGAGACGGAGTCCGCGCAGGAACAGCCGTTCTCGGTGACGTACAGCGGTGGCAGCGCGTCGCCGTAGCGTTCGCGCAGCAGGTCGATCATCCGGCCGAGCCCCTCGGGCACCACCGGCCAGCCGAACGCCGTGACCGGCGCGTCGGGGACCTCACCGAAGCCGAACGGCAGGCCGGACCCCTCAGCGGGCGCGACGACCAGGGTCGGGTTGTAGTAGTTCACCCCGATTCCGTCCGCACTGCCCGCGATCAGGTTCAGGTCCCCCTCGCGCACTCCGGGCACCTCCCCGGTGGTGAACGCGGACAGGTCCGGATACGCGCCGGTCAGCACGGGATCGGTGAACAGCCGGTTGTGCAGGGCGTCGTAGGCCTCCGCGGCGTCGGAGTCGGCGCCGGTGGCGGTGCTGACGGGGGAGTAGTTGTTGGTGAGCAGAGCCTCCAGGCCGCGTGAGCGCAGTTCCCCGGCGGCCAGGCCGTGCGCGAGCAGCAGGTGGTGGGCCACCTCCAGCGCCCCGGGTACGTCCAGCGTCCGGCCGGGGGCGTGGACGCCGAACACGTGCCCGTAGGCCGTGTGCACCAGGGGCTCGTTGAGGGTGATCCACCGGCCCACCCGGTCGCCCAGGCGGTCGGCGGCGGCCGCCGCGTACCCGGCGAAGGCCTGGGCGGTGCCGCGCTCACTCCAGCCGCCCTCCTCCTCAAGTGACTGGGGCAGATCCCAGTGGAACAGGGTCGGCACCGGAGTGATGCCCCGCTCCAGCAGGGCGTCCACCAGGCGGTCGTAGAAGTCCAGCCCCGCCCCGTTCACCGCGCCGCGCCCGCTTGGCACCACCCGGGGCCAGGCGATCGAGAACCGGTAGGCGTTCACCCCCAGCCGGTCGAGCAGGTCCACGTCCTGCTCCCAGCGGTGGTAGTGGTCGCAGGCCACGGCGGGGCTGTGCCCGTCGCGCACCGTGTCCGGGCGCTCGGCGAAGACGTCCCACACCGACGGGGCGCGCCCGTCCTCGTCGAGGGCGCCCTCGACCTGGAAGGCGGCCGAGGCCACCCCCCACAGGAACGGTGACGACATGGGTGGTACCTACCTTTCATCGGGAGCGGGGAGGGCATCAGGCCACACCCCTGATCCGCCACACGAGAACGGCGCCGAGCAGGGTGAGCAGCCCGCACACGGTGTACAGCACCGGGTATCCGCCCAGGTGGACCACGATCGGCCCGGACAGCGCGGGGGCGATCACCTGTGGCCCGGCGCTGGCGATGTTGACGATCCCCAGGTCCTTGGCCCGCCCCTCGGCGGCCGGAAGCACCTGGGTGACCAGGGCGTTGTCCACAGACAGGAAGATGCCGAAGCCGACGCCCAGGACCACCGCGCACACCAGGACCATCGTCCACGTGGGGAAGGCGGCGACCAGGAACGCGGGTACGGCCGCCACCACACCCGCCAGGCACACCATGCCCCGGCGGCGGCCGATCCGGTCCGAGACCAGCCCGGCGAACACGGTCGTGGCCACCACGGCCGCCGTGTAGACGAGGATCAGCACCATCAGGCCGTCCGTCGCCGAGGCTCCGGGGAACAGCCTCTCGTAGCCCACCCCGTCGATCAGGAAGTAGAGCAGGTAGAGGGTGAACATGGCGTTGCCCGTCTGCATGAGGAAACGGGTCAGCCACGCCCAGGCGAAGTCGGGGTACCGGCGCGGGGACACCCACAGCCCGTGCGCGAACGCCCTCCACGACGGACACGCCTCGCGGGGCAGCGATGGGTCGGGGGCCAGCAGCGCGAACGGGAGCGCGCAGGCGATGGTCAGCACGCCGATCAGGGTGTAGCCGGGAGCGGTTCCGGTGACCACCACCGTCACCAGCAGCACGGCGACCACCACGCCCGCCGACTGGGGGATGCCGATCCACCCCGAGACCGCGCCGCGCTGGCGGACCGGCACGTGGTCGGGAACGGTGGCGAGCAGGGTCGCGTTCAGGCAGGACAGCGCGACCTGGACGGAGGACCACCCCAGCAGGACGCCGAGGACACCGTCCTGCCGACCGAGGACCACCAGCCCCAGGCCGCCCAGGACCGCTCCGGTCAGGACCCACGGGCGGCGGCGTCCGAACCGGCCGGTGGTGCGGTCCGACAGCGCCCCGGCCAGCGGGGTGGCCAGGGTGGCGCAGGCCGCGCCCACACCGGTCACCCAGGCCAGGGTGGTCTCCTTGGAACCCGGGGCGAGCAGGCCGATCTGCTCGGGCAACAGGACCTGGAGGGGGCCGAAGAAGGCCACCCACATGCCCAGGTTGGCCAAGCTGATCCCGGCCACCCACAGGCGGCGTACGGGGCGTGTGGGTTCGGCGAGCGCCGGGGGGACCTCGGCGCTGTGCCGTGGTGGTGGCCGGGAGGAGGGCGGTGGCGCCGGGGGTGTGCGCACGTGTGACCTGCCTAACATGAACTTGCTTCATGTTAGGCCGACCGCGCGGAGGGCGAAAGCCCCGCTGCGAAGGCGGTTCGCATGGCACGGCGCGTCGCCGGCGCCGGTCCGAGGCCGGTCCGGGGAAGGCTGGTCCGAGGTCCGCGCCCGGGTGGAGCCTGGCCTGTTCCGCCCTTGTGGTCAAGTTTGACCAGTGGGAGGCGGAGGGTCTCCCCTCCCAGTTAATCAAACTTGACTAATGGGAGGCGCGCGTGACCGGAACGGATACCGGGCGAGCGGACGGGGCCGCGGAGCGGCGACAGCCGGAGGCGGGCGTGACGCGGGCCAACGAGGTGACCGTGCCCGTGCTGCCGTGCGTCTCGGCCGAGGCCACCCTGGAGTTCTACCGGGCGCTCGGCTTCGAGGTCACCTACGAGCAGACCAGGCCCTACCTGTACCTGGCGCTGCGCTGGAGCGGTTTCGACCTGCACTACGGCCGCGCCCCGAAGGAGCCGGACCCCGGGCTGGAGAACAGCGGCGGCTGCCTGGTCATGGTCGACGCGGTCGCGCCCTACCACGCCGCCCTCACCCGGGCCATGCGCCGGGCCTACGGCAGGGTCCTGGCGAAGGGGCTGCCGCGCATCACGCGCCACCGCCCGGGTGCCAGCCGCTTCACGCTGATGGACCCGTCGGGCAACTCGATCATCTTCATCCGGCGCGACGAGCCCGAGAAGCTGGAGTACGGCGGCTCGAAGGAGCTCGAAGGACTCGCCCGTGCCCTGGACGGCGCACGGATCCTGCGCGACTTCAAGACCGACGACCTCGCCGCCTTCCGGAGGGTCCGCTCCGGTCTGCGCAGGCACGGCGACACCGCCTCCGCCGCCGACCGGGCACTGGCGCTGGCCATGCTGATCGAGCTCGCGATCTCCCTCGGAGAGGACGAGCACATCGAGGAGTGGCGGGAGCGGCTGGGCGGGACCGCCCTCACCGGGCAGGAGCTGCGCAGGGTCGGGGGCGAGCTGCGTAACGCCTCCGACCTGCGGCGCTGGCTCGGCGAGGGCGCCGGTCCGCCTCAGGCGGGGGAGTCCCCGTCCGGCCCCTTCTCCACGAGGACGCCCTCGTAGGGGTCGCCGTCCTCACCGGCGAAGGCGTAGGCACCGCCCTCGATCCGCCGGACCAGGCCACGCGTCCACGCCGCGTCCGACTCCGCCGAGTGCACCCACATGTCCATGATCTCGCCGATATGCCCCATCTGGCCGGGGCCGTCCTCGGGGGCGTAGTACCCGACCACGCTTCGGCGCCACCCCTCCAGCCCCTCGACCCGCCGCCTGAACAGTTCGAGCGCCTCCCGGCGGGGCAGGTCGACGATGAAGCCGAGCCCCGCCGAGAGCACGTCGATCCGCTCGTCGTACGAGGCCACCGCCTCGCGCAGCAGTGCGAAGTACTCCCGCGTGCCCTCCTCGGTGACCTCGTACTCCGTTCGGGGCGGCCCTCCGGCGGTGGACGGCGCGACCTCGTGGGCGTGCAGCAGCCCCTGCCTGGCCATCTGCTTCAACGCGTGGTAGATCGACCCCGGCTTGGCGTTGGACCACTCGTGCGCGCCCCAGAACTCCAGGTCGCTCCGTACCTGGTAGCCGTGGGCCCGCCCGTGCAGGCGGACGGCCCCCAGGACCAGCAGCCGGATGGCCGACATCCGCACCACCCCTCACGCGTGATCTCTGCTATTCAACTTTGACGAGGATATGTCCGCCCCGCGCGTGGGGCGGACCGGGACGGATCAGCCGTGCCCGGGGACCGGGTCGCCCTGGCGGGCGTGCTCGGCGCCCAGCGCGATCGGCGCGGCCAGCCACTCGTCGCGTAGCCCGAACGCGTTCACCAGCTGCACCGCGTAGGGCCGCAGGCCCCGGCACAGGTCGTTCACCGCCTGCGTGACCGCCTTGGCCCGGGAGGCCGAGAGCCGTTCGTGCTCCAGGAACCAGGCGCGGTCCTCCTCCACGACCGACAGTACGTACAGGTCGCACAGCCGGTTGAGCAGCTTGGCCGTCGAGGTGTCCCCACAGCGGTCGATCCCCGCCACGAACGCCTCCAGCACCACTCGGTCCATGTGCGCGCGACCCGCGTTGAGCACGTGGTCCTGGGCGCGGTTGAACACCTCGAAGGCGTCGTTGCCGTCCTTGCCGGACCTGCGCAGCCGTGCCGCCAGCCCTTCGACGATGTGCTTCTCGCGGTCCTCCAGCAACTCCAGCTGCCAGCCCCGGTTGTACAGGTCGGCCTCCTCGCCGCGTCCCGGGGCGGCCGCGACCAGCCGGTCGACCAGCGGGATCGCGGCGGTGCGCTCGATGACCGTCTCGAACACCTTGCCCGCCATGAACCGGGCCAGCCCCAACTGGTCCATGTCGCCGAACGAGTCCTGGAAGTTGGTCAGCAGGCTCTTGGTGAGCTGCTGCAACAGAACCGTGTTGTCGCCCTCGAACGTGGTGAAGATGTCGGCGTCGGCCCTGAGCTGCGGGATGCGGTTCTCCGACAGGTACCCGGCGCCTCCGCACGCCTCGCGACAGGTCTGGATGGTCCTGGTGGCGTGCCAGGTGGCCATGGCCTTGAGCCCGGCTGCCCGCGACTCCAGCTCGCGCTGGGCCCGGTTGTCGCGCTCGGAGCTCTGGGACAGCTCGTGCAGGCGGGTCACCAGCTCTTCCTGCGCGAAGTGCAGCGCGTAGGTCCGGGCCAGCGCGGGCAGCAGTTTGCGCTGGTGCGCCAGGTAGTCCAGGACACGCACCTCCCGATCGGGCTCTCCGCCGGTTCCGGGCCGCCCGAACTGGCGGCGGGTGTCGCCGTAGCGCACCGCGATGGTCAGCGCGGCCTTGGCGGCGCTGCCCGAGCCGCCCGCGACGCTGATCCGGCCGCGGATGAGCGTGCCGAGCATGGTGAAGAAGCGCCGGTTCTTGCTCTCGATGGGGCTGGAGTAGGTGCCGTCGGAGGCCACGTCCCCGTACCGGTTGAGCAGGTTGGTGCGCGGTACCCGCACGCGGTCGAACTCCAGACGGCCGTTGTCCACGCCGTTGAGCCCGGCCTTGGTACCGCAGTCCTCGATGCGCACACCCGGCATCGGCCCGCCCCGCCCGTCGCGGATCGGGACCATCAGGGCGTGCACGCCGTGCTCCCCGCCGTCAGCGTTGAGCTGGGCGAAGACCACCGCCATGCGGCCGTCGCGTGCGGCGTTGCCGATGTAGTCCTTGCGCGCGGACTCGTCGGGGGTGTGGACCACGAACTCCTCGGTGTCCGGGTCGTAGGTGGCCGTGGTGCGCAGGCTCTGCACGTCCGAGCCGTGGCCGGTCTCGGTCATCGCGAAGCAGCCGGGCAGGTCCAGCGACATCACGCCGGGAAGGTACTCGGTGTGGTGGCCCTCGGTGCCCAGGGCGCTGATAGCCCCGCCGAACAGGCCCCACTGCACACCCATCTTCACCATGAGGGACAGGTCGTTGACCAGCATCTCGAAGCCGACCACGGAGGCGCCGACGTCGTTGCGTCCGCCCACCGGCTCGGGGAAGCCGTAGGTGGGCAGGTCGGTCTTGGCCAGGGCCTTGAGCTGGGCGAGCGTACGGGCGCGGTGGTCCTCCACCGACAGCCCGTGGACGGGGGCGAACAGCTCCCCCTGGACGGCGTCGCGGGCCTGTTCGCGCACGTGGGCCCACCGTCCGTCGAGAAGGCCGCGTAGTTCGGCCTCGTCCACCCGCAGTGCCTGTTCGGTCATGTGCTCCCCCTGTAGGTCCTCGTTGACGCGGCCCCGCCCCCGTGCCTCTACCACCGCCGGACGGGGCAGAAACGGCGTGGAGGCGCCCGGGCCGCGGGTACGGGACCAACGGTAGGGGCAGGGGTGGGGACGGAACGGTTCCAGGCCGGACGGTTGAGCCGGCCGCGTCCGCGGTACTCCAGTCACCGGGTGCTCCGCGTGGACGGAGGGAGCGGGAGCGCCGCAGCCGGGGGAGAGGGAGAAGAGACCGTGGACCAGAGCGAGCCCGAGGAGCTGGACACCCGGACACGAGTGCTCCTGGCCGGATGGTTCTCGTTCGCGGACGGGGAGGCCACGGCGGGCGACGTCGGGGCGGTGGAGACGGTCTCGGCCGCGCTGCGGGGGGAGGGTATCGCCCACGACACCGTGTGGAGCCCCAATTTTCGCTCTGTCGGGCCGTCCTTCGGCGATGTGGACCCGGCCGCCTATACGCACCTGGTCTTCGTGTGCGGTCCGGTCAGCGGGCGTCAGGTCGAGGAGCTCCACCGGACCTTCGAGTCCTGTCAGCGGATCGCGGTCGGGGTGTCGGTGACCGACACCCGGTCCCCGGCCTTCCTCGGCTTCCACACCGTGCTGGCCCGCGACGGGGCGGGGGATGAACCGCGGCGCGACCTCGCCGCGGGCGCCCCCGCGCGCTTTCCGGTGCCGGTCGTGGGCGTGGCCACCGCGCCCGGCCAGAGCGAGTACCGGGGCCGGTCGGCCCACGCGGGGGTGCATCAGGCCCTGGAGGGGTGGCTCGTGGCCAAGGACTGCGCGCGCGTGCCCGTTGACACCCGGCTGGACACGGCCGACTGGCTGCACTGCGCCGCCCCGCACCAGTTCGACGCCCTGGTGCGCCGGATGGACCTGATGGTGACCACCCGCCTGCACGGACTGGTGCTGGCCCTGCGCAACGGGGTACCCGCCGTGGCGGTGGACCCCGTCGTGGGCGGCGCCAAGGTCGCGGCCCAGGGCAGGGTCTGGGACTGGCCGGTGGAGACGGTCCGCCACCCGGAGGAGACACCCGACCCCGGGCGCCTGGACCAGCTCTGGAAGTGGTGCCTGGACTCCGGCCGCCAGGCTGCCCGATCCCGGTCGGGCGATCTCGGCTCAACGCTGGTCGGCGCGTTGTCGGAGGCGCTGCGGGGCCATCTGTCCGGCCGCGGCCGCACCTGAGGGCGGACACCGGCGCCCACGGGCGGGTGGCGGGTCTCAGGCCAGGCCCGAAGCGGCCAGCTCCAGGATGCCGTCGTCGGTGTCGAGCAGCGCCGGGACGCCCAACGGGATGGTGAGCTGGGCAGCGCAGTGCCCGAACTCCAGACCCCACAGCACCGGCACCCCCAGCGGCTCCAGACGGTCGCGCATCAGCTCGGCGACCACCCCCGGGTCGGGCGGGCAGTCGGTCCACGTGCCCAGGGCCACGCCGGCCACCCCGTCCAGCCACCCCGTGCGCAACAGGTGGGTGAGCATCCGGTCGAGCCGGGCCACGTCCTCGCCGATGTCCTCCAGCAGCAGGATGCCCCCCGACGCCGACGGGCGGCTGTGCGGAGTGGCCAGGCCGTCGTTGAGCAGACTCAGGTTCCCGCCGAAGGTCACGCCCTCGGCCTGGCCCGGCACCAGCGCGTGCGCGCCCGGCGAGGACAGCAGGATCCGCCGCTCGGGGTGGAACAGCGTGGTGTGCAGCTCCTCCTGGGCCGTCGCGTCGCCCACGAAGTAGCGGGTGCCGACCACCGGCCCATGCACCGTGGCCACCCCGAGCTCCACCGCGAACGCCTCGTGCAGCGCGGTGATGTCACTGAACCCGATCAGTGCCTTGGGGGCGGCCCCGCGCATCGCGTCGAAGTCCAACAGGTCCAGTGTCCGGTGCGCCCCGTCGCCGCCGCGCACGCAGAACACCGCGTCCACGTCCGGATCACACCAGGCCGCCTGGAGGTCGGCGGCCCGCGTGGTGTCCGCCCCGGCCAGGTAGGGCAGCCGCAGGTGCCGCTCGCGCACGTGTGGGGCCAGTTCCACCTCCAGCCCCCAGCCGCGCAGCACTCCCACCGCCGCCTCCAGCGGCTCCGCCGGGACGGGGCTGCACGGGGCGACCAGCCGTACCCGGTCACCCTTCCGCAGCCGTGGCGGCCGGACCAGCTCGCGCACACCCCGTGGAGCCGGGGGCCGCGCCGCCGCGTCCACCACCTCGGTCATCGCCTCTCCCACGCTTCGACCTCCATGGTCATCCGTGTTCCCTGAACGGATCCCGCATCCACCGCTCGGCCCGTCGGGGCCCAGTTTTCCAGTCGACCGGGGACCGGGCCGCTCAGGCGCGCAGGAACGCGTCCAGAACACGTACGCCGGAGCGCAGCCCCTCCAGCGGTACCCGCTCGTCCACGCCGTGCAGCAGGTTCGTGTAGTCCAGCCCCTCGGGCTGCATCAGAGGGGAGAAGCCGTAGCACTCGATGCCGAGCCGGGTGAACACCTTGGCGTCCGTGCCCCCGGCCAGGCACACGGGCACCACGTGGGCATCGGGGTCGTGGGACAGCAGGGCCTCGCGCAGAGCCGCGAAGGCGGAGGAGTCCACGGGGGCGGTCACTGGTGGCGAACTGTGCGCGTACTCCCAGGTCACATGGTCACCGGTGAGCTCGTCCATGGTGGTGGCGAACTGCTCCTCACCATCGGGCAGCACCCGGCCGTCCACGCTCGCGGTGGCCTCTCCGGGCACCACGTTCACCTTGTACCCGGCCGAGAGCATGGTGGGCGTCGCGCCGTTGCGGGTGGTCGGGCCGATCAACGGCGCGGCCGTCCCCAGTTTCTCCATCAGGGCGGCCAACGCCTCGGCCGTGCTGGTGTCGCCGGGGACGCGCTCGACCTCCAGCGCGGCGGCGATCGCGTCGATAGAGGCCCGTGTGACGGGGGTCTGGTACAGCGGCCACTCGTGGCGGTCGATCCGGGCGATGGCCGCAGCCAGGGTACCGACCGCGTTGTCGGCCGGAGGCCGGGACCCGTGCCCGGCCGTGCCCCGGGAACGCAGGGTCAGCCAGGCGCTGCCGCGCTCGGCCGCGCCTATCGGGTACAGGCGCACCGGCTCACCGGAGGCGGTGCGGGCGTGGATGGTCTCCCCGCCGCCCTCGCCGATCGCGGTGGTGCAGCCCTCGAACAGGCCGGGGTGCTCGCGGACAAGGTAGTCGGCGCCGTAGGCGGCGCTGTCCTCCTCGTCGGCGACGAACGCCAGCACGATGTCCCGCCGGGGCCGCAGGCCGTGTCGGGCCCAGTAGCGCACGACGGCGGTGACCATGGCGATGGAGTTCTTCATGTCCACCGCCCCGCGCCCCCACAGGGACGGTGCGCCGGTGACGGGGCAGTCGGCGATCTCCCCGGCGAAGGGCGGCACCGTCCAGTCGGCCGCGTTGGCGGGCACCACGTCCAGGTGACCGTGCACCAGCAGCGCGGGCGCGGCGGGGTCGGCGCCGGGGACGCGCGCGACCACGTTCGCGCGCCGGGGAGCCGACTCCAGGATCTGGGGAGCCAGTCCGGCGTCGCTGAGCGCCTCGGCGGCGTACCCGGCGGCGGCGCGTTCGTCACCCTCTCCGCCTCCGCGGTTGGTGGAGTCGCGGCGGATGAGACCGCGAGCCAGGCGTACGGCGTCCTCCCCGGCCGCGGTGAGGCCGTCGGTTCGATTGGGGAAGGAGGTGGCGGTGTGGCCCACGTGCGCGGCCTCGCTCTCGGCTACAGGGTTTCAGGGACGGATGGGGAGCGTAGCGGCTGGTGGTGGTGCGGTGCTCCCCAGCACAGTTTTACCGCTTTTGACACGGGAGCGCTCCGACGTCCGGGGCCGGTGGCGGTCGCCACCGAGCGGTCGCCTCCACCCTGCCGGGCGCCGTGGTTCAGCCGTAGTCGGCTTCCATGGCGTTGGAGATGAGCGTGGTCACGGCCTTGAAGCAGCGGATCATCTCGTAGGCGTCCGGGGAGGTGTAGCGGACCCTGCGCACCCCGATACGGGTGACACCGGGGACGATGGCGGCGGCCTGGGCGAGCTGGGCGGAGTCGACCTCGACCTCCACGATCCTGGGACTCGGCTCGGCGGGGTCCAGGTGCCCGGCCAGCAGCATGGCGGCGCGGGCTCCGGCCCGGATGTCCCGCGCCGTACTGATCGGGGGACGGCAGCGGGCCGCGTACCGGCTGACGTGGTCCTTGACCGCGACCGTTCGCGCGAACGGGGCGTAGGAGGCGGCGTCCTCGCAGGCGCGGTCGTCCCCGGTCACCAGGATGACGGGAACACCGTACTCGGAGACCACGGCGGAGTTGAGGCGGCCTTCGCTGGCGGGTTCGCCGTCCAGCCACACGCCGGTCACCGCGTTGGGCAGGTAGGTGTGCGCGAGTACGCCCTCGTCCCCGGCGCCGCAGTGGTAGCCGAGGAACACCGCGCCGTCGCATTCGCCGGACTGGACGCCCTCGACCATGGACAGCTCCTTGTGCCGTCCGGTGATCATGGCGGCGTCGCCGTTCAGCTCCTCCAGCAGGAGGTTGCGCATGGTCGAGTGCGCCTCGTTGACCAGGACCTCGGTGGCACCGCCCTCGAACAGCCCCTCGATCGCGGCGTTGACGTCGCTGGTGAACATGGCCCGGCAGCGCTGCCACTGCTCGGTGCCGGGCTCGACGTCGGCGGGCCAGGTGACGCCCGTGGCGCCCTCCATGTCGGCGGAGATGAGGATCTTCACTCGCAAGACCCTATGCTCTGGCCCGCCGGTCATCCAGTGGCCGGGGCCGTCCTTCCCCGGCGGGTCGCCGGGATCCGGCGTGGTGAGGGCCGAAGCCCTCCCACGCGCCCCGCTCACGGAGTGGCGGGGTGCCGGCCACGCCGACGGAGACGAGGGCATCCGGTGAACACTCCCTAAGGCAGGGTGAGGATCTCCGCGCCGGATTCGGTGATGACCAGGGTGTGCTCGAACTGGGCGGTCCACTTGCGGTCGGCCGTCACGGCGGTCCAGCCGTCGTCCCACATGTCGTACTCCACGCTGCCGAGCGTGATCATCGGCTCGATCGTGAAGGTCATCCCCGGCACCATGACGGTGTCCGTACGGGGGTCGTCGTAGTGCGGAACCACCAGGCCCGAGTGGAACTCCAGTCCCACACCGTGGCCGGTGAAGTCGCGGACCACTCCGTATCCGAAGCGCTTGGCGTAGGACTCGATGACCCGGCCGATCACGTTGATCTGGCGGCCCGGACGGCACGCCTTGATCGCGCGCATGGTCGCCTCACGGGTCCGCTCGACCAGGAGGCGGTGCTCCTCGGTGACGTTCCCGGCCAGGAAGGTGGCGTTGGTGTCGCCGTGCGCGCCGTCCTTGTAGGCGGTGATGTCGATGTTGACGATGTCGCCGTCGGAGACCACCGTGTCGTCAGGGATGCCGTGGCAGATCACTTCGTTGAGCGAGGAGCACAGCGACTTCGGGTAACCCCTGTAGCCCAGCGGGCTGGGGTAGGCGCCGTGGTCGAGCAGGAACTCGTGGCCGACCCGGTCCAGCTCGTCCGTGGTCACCCCGGGCTCGATGTGCTTGCCGACCTCTTCCAGGGCCTGTGCCGCGATCCGCCCGGCCACCCGTATCCGCTCGATGGTCTCGGGGGTCTGCACGTCGCCGAGGACGCCCTCCTCGGGGTGCTTGCGACCGACATACTCCGGCCGGGCGATGTGGGAGGGAACCGAACGTGGTGGCGAGATTCGCCCAGGAACCAGCGGAGTAGTCATGAACACTGATTGTAGTTCGCGAGCGGGACCGCCGGGCCTGCGTGGGACCCTCCACGGGAGAGTGTGAGGAAGCACCTGGTCTGGGTAGGTCGCACGGAAGAACGCGTTCCCACCACGGGCAGGGCCCGGAAGGAAGGGAGTGAGGGTGAGCGAGGACATGGCGCAGGACGACAAGTGGTGGTACTGCCTCAAACACAAGCGGGTGGAGCACGGGCCGGGCTGCCCCAACAAGGTGCGCATGGGCCCCTATCCGGACGAGGCCACGGCCGCCAGCGCGCTGACCATCGCCGCCGAGCGCAACGAGGCGTGGGACCTCTCCGAGGAGGAGGAGGAACTGTGACCCGCCTTCCCCGGCGGCCCGGCTCCGGGCGGGCAGGGGCCCTGCCGGTGCCTCCTCAGCGCCGGTGCCTCTGACAGGATCGACGCATGACTGAACAGAGCACACCCGAAGGCGCGGACGTCGCCGAGATGACCGTCGCCGTCCTGGGCGGGACCGGTGACCAGGGGCGCGGTCTGGCCCGCAGGTTCGCCCTGGCCGGGCACACCGTGCACCTCGGCTCGCGCAGCGCCGAGCGCGCCGAGAAGGCCGCCCGGGACCTGGTGGAGGGCGAGTCCGCCCCGATCGACGTGCGCGGGCTGGACAACACCGCGGCCGCGGACGCGGGCGACATCGTCATCGTCGCCGTGCCCTGGGACGGGCACAAGGAGCTGCTGGAGGGCCTGGCCGAACCGCTGGCGGGCAAGATCGTCGTGGACTGCGTGAACCCGCTCGGGTTCGACAAGAAGGGCCCCTACGCACTCGACGTCGCCGAGGGCAGCGCCGCCCAGCAGGCCGCCGAGGTACTGCCGGACAGCCGCGTCACGGCCGCCTTCCACCACGTGTCCGCGGTGGTGCTGCTGGACCCGGAGGCGGAGGAGGTGGACCTGGACGTCCTGGTGCTGGGCGAGGACCGCGCGGCCACCGACGTGGTGCGCGCCCTGGCCGGACGCATCCCCGGTGTGCGCGGTGTCTTCGGCGGGCGTCTGCGCAACGCCCACCAGGTCGAGGCCCTGACCGCCAACCTCATCGCGGTCAACCGCCGTTACAAGACCCACGCGGGCATCCGGATCACCGGCCTGTAGCCGGTGTCCGTTCGCCGCGGGGCCGCGCGGCGGGAGTTCGCACGGCGCCGGTCCCGGCCCGGGACCGGCGCCGTGCGTGCGGGAGGCCGCGGTCAGCCGCAGTAGGCCGCGCGCTCCCCGTCCGTCATCCGTCTCGTGGACTGGGTGATGGTGCTGCCCTGGTCGTCGGCGGGCCCTTCGGCGGTGAAGGGGGCGTACCAGATGTAGTGGCCCCACTGGCGGTCGGAGAAGTGCAGTTCGTAGGTGCCGTGCACGCGCTGCATCCTGGGACCGTAGTACACGCGGGCCACCTCGCCCGGCTGGGCGGTGACCCGCGTCCGCTGGCTCTGGGTGTGGGACGAACTCCACTCGTGACCGTAGGAGAGGGTGAAGCTCTGCTTGAAGATCACACCGAACGTCGCCGTCATGGACAGGTTCACGCTGTTGGACTCGCCCGTGGTCTTGGACCACTCCACCATGGAGGCCTGTTCATGGTCGGTGCAGTTGTAGACGGGGGAGCCGACCGCCTCTGAGGTGTTCTGGAACAGCTCCGGCTCACCTGAGGGGTGGAACTCGCACAGGTCGGTGCTCTCGCCGCACCTCTCCAGCAGTTCCCTGACGGTCGGGGTGCCTTCGTGGTCGGCCGAGGCCGGTGCGGGGGACAGCACCAGGGCCGCAGCCAGGCCCGCCGCGGCGCCCGCTACGAGGGTTCTCATCGCTCTGCCTTTCGTGAGGTCGTGGATCACGGGCACGCGGCCCTCTCGGCGTCGGTCATCGGGCGTACGTTCTGCGTGATGACGTCGTCGGCGGAGTCGGGGACGGGCCCCTCGGCGGTGAAGGGGGCGTACCAGATGTAGTGGCCCCACCGGCGGTCGGAGAAGTGCAGTTCGTAGGTGCCGTGCACGCGCTGCATCTGGGGACGCCGCTCGACCCAGCCCACCTCGCCGGGGGCGGTGTTGACGAAGGTGGTCTGCGACTCGGTGTGCGACGTCGTCCAGGTGTGCTGGAAGGACTGCTCGTAGGACACGGAGAAGACCTTGCCGAACCCGGCCTCGGTGGTCAGGGCCAGGCCCACGCTGTTGCTCTGGGACGTGGTGTCGGACCACGACACGGCCATGTCCTGGCGTCCGGAGGTGCAGTTGAACACCTCGGAGCCGACGACGCGGCCCTCGGTGGAGAACAGTTCGCGCTCTCCACCGGGATGGAACACACAGGTGTCCGTGGCCGTGTCGCACAGCTCCAGCAGTTCGCGGACGGTGGGCGATCCCTCGTGGTCGGCGTACGCGGCGGCCGGGGGGCCCGCGATCGTGCCGGCCACGGCGACGGCGGCGGCGCAGAGCACGGCGTACGTGCGTTTCATGTCGGTTTTCCCTTCGAGCGGGGGCAGGGGAAAAGCGGGGTTCAGCCCAGGGTGGTGGAGACGGTGCGGTCGTTCATGTAGTCGCCGACGTATGGGGTGTTCTCGCGGTAGGGGCCGTCGCGGTCACCGGTGCCGTCCGCGTCCGAGTGCAGCCACAGGGCGCACCTGGCCCACGGCTGCGCCGAGCTGATGGTGTTCTGCCACTCGGACGGGAAGGTGAACCAGAAGTCGGTGCCGTCGTCTCCCTGGCACGTGTTGTCGCCGTAGACGGTGAAGGTCGCGCCGCCGTAGTTCTCGTGCTCGAAGTACGTGCCGATGATGACGTTGAAGTCGGCGGCCAGGAGGGAGGGGTGGGCGCCGTCCAGAGCCCGTTGCTGCTCCTCGAGGGTCCGGCCTGTCCGTTCCTCGGCGGCCGTGATCGCCTCGTCGAAGGTGGCGAAGCACTGTGTCCGCCCGTGACCGAGGTCGGCTATGCAGTGCTGCTCGGCGTCGGCCCGTGCCGGGGCGGAGGCGGCGGCCGTCGTCGCGACCGCGGCGACGGCGGTAGCGACGGCCATCGCGACGGCCCGCGGCCGTCCGTGCGGTGAAGTCATGCGTTCTCCGTGCTCGTCTGGGGGTAAGACATGACTTAATACATGTTAATTCAACGGTTTGCTGCTAATTGATTACTTTGTGTATATGACGCGCCCTGTGGTGGGGGTTTGCGGTCGAAAGAATTTTTCTGTCGAATCGTGGTGCTCGGGTGAAGGTTTCCTCCCCCATTAGCCCCATGATCGGTTGTTTACCGCCGCTGGAACTGTCGGTGCGGGAGGCGAGGCGCCGGTCTGCGATTTCGTGGCCCGGCGGCGCTGGATCCGGGGTCGCTCCGGCCCCCGGGGCCGTCGCGGGCGTGCGACGCGGAGGATCTCTCGTGTGTCGCCGGTCACGAACGTGCGTTTGGGTGCTCTCGGAGCTTCCCGGAATTTCACTCTGCGTGGCGGAGTCCGAAAGGGTGTCTGTGCGGGAAGCGCACTTTTCCTATCGAGTGGGCGGGGTATTAGGAGGCCTTTGGAATGGCACTCCGTTCCATTCTTCGCGGGCGGGGGTCCTTATGTGATGACCGCGTGCGGGTCGGGAATGAGGGCTTTCGCGTGAGCTCCCCGCGACGATCCGTCGCTATGGGTGGTGAGGGATCCCGGAACTGCGAGGCGGCCCCGCGCGCAGAGGCGGAGCCGCCGGTCCCTCCGGTACGGGGGTCAGGACACCCAGTCCTTCACCTTCCCGATCAGCGCGGCCGGGTCCTGGCCCATCGGGGTCACGTTGAGCTGGGTGACCCCGGCGTCGCGGAAGGCCTCCACCCGCTCGCGTACGTAGGACTCGGGGCCGACCATGTTGGTCAGTTCCACGAACTCCTCGGGCACGGCCGCCGCGGCCTCGTCCTTCTTCCCGTCCAGGTACAGGTCCTGGATCTTCTCCGCCGCCTCCTCGTAGCCGTAGCGGCGCGCGACCGTGTTGTAGAAGTTCTTGCCCTTGGCCCCCATGCCGCCGACGTACAGGGCGATCATCGGCCGAACGAAGTCGAGCAGCTTCTTGGTGTCCTCGCCCTCGCCGATGGCGAGCAGCCCACCAGCGGAGACCTCCAGCTCGCCCAGGGAGGGGTCCCGCTTGGCCCTGCCCTCGGCCAGCGCCTCACCCCACACCGTGTCGGCCTTCTCCGGAATGAACAGGTGCGGCAGCCAGCCGCTGGCGATCTCGGCGGTCATCGCCACGTTCTTGGTGCCCAGCGACGCCACGTAGATCGGGATGTCGGGGCGCGCGGGGTGGTTGATGATCTTGAGCGGCTTGCCCAGGCCGGTGCCCCGCTCCGGGGGCAGGGGCAGCTGGAAGACGGTGCCGTCATGGGTGAGGCGGTCCTCGCGTGCCCAGACCTTGCGGCAGATCTCGATGGTCTCCCGGGTGCGCGCGACCGGTTTGGCGTAGGGAACGCCGTGGAAGCCCTCGATGACCTGTGGTCCGCTGGCGCCCAGGCCGAGGATGGCGCGCCCGTCGGACAGGTCGTCCAGCCCGGCGGCGGTCATCGCGATGAGGGCGGGGGTTCGGCTGTACAGCGGCAGGATGGCCGAGCCGATCGCCACGGTCTCGGTGCGGGCCGCGATATAGCCCATCAGGGTGGGGCTGTCGAACCCGTAGGCCTCGGCGACCCACACGGTGTCCAGTCCGGCCTTTTCCAGTTCGACCACCTGGTCGACGGCGGCCTTGGGCTCGCCCGCGTACTGGAGCGGCATCGAAATGCGCATCTGTCCTCCCGGGAGGGCCGGCCCCCGGCCCCTTAGGCGCTGGATACGGTGTGACTCTACTCCCGAGTACGGTTCGGTTCGTTGTCCGGCTCACACCGTGGCGCCCGCACACGGGAAACCGCCGGCCGGGGCTGGCCCCGACCGGCGGTCCGCGCGGTCACCGCCGTCAGGCGACGGTCACGGTGGCCGTCAGCCGGTGTAGGAGTGGCGCTCCTCCGGGAACGCCCCGTTGACGACCTCGTCAGCGTAGGACGAAGCCGCCTCGCGCAGCGTCTCGTTCAGGTTGGCGTAGGTCTTGACGAACTTGGCCACACGCGGGCTCAGCCCGGCCATGTCCTGCCACACCAGCACCTGGGCGTCCGTGGACGGACCGGCGCCGATGCCCACGGTCGGGATGGACAGCTGCTCGGTCACCTGCGCGGCCAGTTCGGCGGGCACGCACTCCAGCACCACCGCGAACGCGCCCGCGCGCTCCATCTCCTTGGCGTCCTTGAGCAGCCCGGCGGCGGCCTCACCGCGTCCCTGCACCCGGTAGCCGCCCATGGTGTTCACCGACTGCGGGGTCAGGCCGAGATGCGCCATCACCGGCACACCCGCCGAGACCAGCAGCTCTACCTGGGGCGCCACCGTGTGGCCGCCCTCCAGCTTCACGGCCTGGGCCCGCCCCTCCTTCATGAACCGGGAGGCCGACTCCAGCGCCTGTTGGGGCGAGGCCTGGTAGGAGCCGAACGGCAGGTCCGCGACGACCAGCGCCCGCTGGGTGGCACGGGCCACGGCCGCGGTCAGCGGAACCAGTTCGTCCACCGTGACCGGAACGGTGGTGTCGTAGCCGTAGACGACGTTGGCCGCCGAGTCGCCGACCAGCAGGACCGGGATACCGGCCTCGTCGAAGACCCGCGCGGTGAGCGCGTCGTAGGCGGTCAGCATCGGCCAGCGCTCGCCGCGCTCCTTGGCGGCGGCCAGGTCGCGGACCGTGACGCGCCGGTTGGTGACCCCGCCGTACAGGGCGGCAGGGGTCTTACCTGTGGTGCTCATGATGTGTGTTCCTCCGTTGTCTCGAAGCACCTCGGGGGTGTCTCCGGACGTGTGGACGAATGGTGTCGTCGCGCTCGCGCGCGGGGCGGCCCGGGCCGCGGGCGGTCTCCGAAGGGGGACCGAACGTGTGCGGGAGCGGAGCCCGGCGCCGGGCGGCGGAGGGCCCGCCACCGCACGCAAGAATCATCGCATGCCTCCGCCCGTACCGCTTCCTTCGGGATGCAACCGGATTGCGCCACCGGATGTTTCCGGGTAGCTCTGGGAACACAGAGCCAGGGGGAACCGTCGCACCGTCCGCGCCACCGGGAACGCACCGACGGCGCCGTCGTGGGTACGGACCGGTCCTCCGTGTGTGTGACTCGGCGGCGGAGGTGGTTGGTGGACGCGCAGACGGCTTATCGGCGCAGGTGGGGCGGGCTCGCGGTGCTGGTCATCTGCTTGCTGGTGATCGTCGCCGACAACACGATCCTCAACGTGGCGCTGCGGGTGCTGTCCGACCCCGAGATGGGTCTGGGAGCCAGCCAGTCGCAGCTGGCCTGGGCGATCAACTCCTACACGCTGGTCTTCGCCGGACTGCTGTTCACCTTCGGCGTGCTCGGTGACCGGTGGGGACGCCGCCGCCTGCTCATGCTGGGACTGACGGTGTTCGGCACGGCCTCGGCGCTGTCGGCCTACTCACAGAGCCCCGAACAGCTCGTCTGTGCCCGCGCGGTGATGGGGTTCGGCGCTTCGATGGTGATGCCGCAGACCCTGTCGATCATCACGAACGTGTTCCCGTCCGAGCAGCGCGCACGCGCCATCGGGATCTGGGCGGGCTCGGTCGGGATGGCGATGGCCATCGGCCCATGGGCGGGCGGCCTGCTGCTGGAGAACTTCTGGTGGGGCTCGATCTTCCTCATCAACGTGCCCTTCGTGGTGCTGGGCCTGGTGCTGATGTTCTTCCTGATCCCGGACTCGCGGGACGAGAACCCGGGGAGGCCGGACGTGCTGGGCGTGCTGCTGTCCGTTCCGGGCCTGGTACTGCTCATCTACGGCATCATCACCGCGGGCGAGAGGGCCTCCCTGGCGGACTGGGACGTGTTCGGCGCCCTGGCCGGCGGCGTGGTCGTGCTCGCGCTCTTCCTGGTGCACGAGTCGCGTACCCCGGCCCCCTCCCTGGACGTGCGCTTCTTCCGCGACCCGAGGTTCAGCGTCTCCATCGCCATCGTCATGGTGCTGTTCTTCAGCATGGCCGGGATCATCTTCTTCCTGAGCTTCTACTGGCAGAGTGTGCGGGAGTTCTCCCCGTTCGTGGCGGGGCTGCTGGTGCTGCCCGCCGCCCTGGGGCAGATGATCATGGCGCCGCTGAGCCCGACGCTCGTGCGCTGGGCGGGACCGCGCGTGGTCGCCGCCGCCGGTGTGCTGGGCGTGTGTTCGTGCTTCGTGTTCTTCACCCAGTTGAGGGTGGACACGCCGCTGCCGCTCATCATCGGGATCTTCTTCCTCCAGGCCAGTGCGATGGCGGTGGTCCTGACCCCCGCCACCAACGCGATCATGTCGTCGGTGCCGCCCGGCAAGGCCGGTGCCGCCTCCGCCGTACAGAACACGGTCCGCCAAGTGGGGACGGCGATGGGCGTCGCGGTCCTGGGCGCGGTCATCTCCTTCCGGTACCGGGCCGGGATCACCCCGACCCTGGAGAGGGCGGCCGGGGGAGAGGGCACTGGTGGGCTGGGCCCGGGCGAGCTTCGCTCGGCGGGTGAGTCGATCGAGGCGACCCTGGCCGTCGCCCGCCGGATGGGGGAGGAGGGCCGGCCTCTGGTGGCCCCCGCCAAGGAGGCGTTCCTGTCCGGTCTGCACGCGGCGGCGACAGTGTCCCTGTGCTTCGGGCTGATCGGGCTGGTCGTGGTCCTCATCTGGATGCCGCGCGAGGCCGGGGGCCACCGCTCCGGGGACGGCTCCGGCGGGCGCGGTCCGACGGAAGGACGGTTCCGGCGGCTCACGTGATCCGGACGGGGAGGGGAGGTTCGCTTCGCCGACCGCGGCGGGCGCGGTGACCGGCCACCGGAGCCGGTCGCCTACGTTGTGTCCATGCGTCTGACCGCTTTCACCGATGTCTCACTGCGGCTGGTCATGCGGCTCGCGGTCGCCGAGGAGGGCGAGCTCCTCACCACCAGGGCCGCCGCCGAGATGCTCTCCGTGCCCTACACGCACATGGCCAAGGCCGTGGCCCGGTTGTCCGACATGGGGCTGGTGGAGACCCGGCGCGGCCGCAACGGCGGCCTGCGGCTGTCCGAGGGGGGAAGGCGGGCGTCGGTCGGGTCGATCGTGCGTGAGCTGGAGGGCGGGGAGGACCTCGCCGGGTGTGAGGACGATCCGCCCTGCCCGCTCCGCGTCGCCTGCCGGCTGCGCGGTGCTCTGCGCGAGGCGCGCGAGGCCTTCTACTCCTCGCTCGACGGCGTCACCGTGGAGTCCTTGGTGGCACCGCCCGCCCGGGACGCCCTGGCCCTGCTGCGCCCGAGGTAGAGGCGGCCGGGAGCACCGCTTCCACCTGCGGCTTCGACGGATAACGGACCCCGGACAGGGGGCTCCTGTGGGCGGATTTAATATGCATTTCAGATGACAATTTTTCTCCAGGACAGCCTTCCCGCGAAGGAGGACGCATGCTCTCGCCCGAGTCCGCCGCCACGATCCGGGCCACGATCCCCGTTGTGGCCCAAGCCCTGGACTCCATCACCGCCCGGTTCTACGACACGATGCTCGGCGAACGCCCCGAGCTCCTCGACGGCGTGTTCAACCGGGGCAACCAGGCCTCCGGCGAGCAGCGCAGGGCCCTGGCCGGATCGATCGCCGCCTTCGCCACCCTCCTCGTCGAGCACCCCGACGAGCGGCCCGACGCCCTTCTGTCCCGCATCGCCCACAAGCACGTCTCCCTCGGCGTCACCGAGGACCAGTACGTGATCGTGCACAAGTACCTCTTCGACGCCATCTCCCGCACCCTCGGGGACGCGGCCGCGCCCGGCGTCGTCCGCGCCTGGGACGAGGTCTACTGGCTCATGGCGGGGGCCCTCATCGCGCTGGAGGCCCGCCTGTACGCCGAGCGCGGGCACACCGGCCGCGACGTCTGGAGCCCCTGGCGGGTCGTCGACCGCCGCGTGCAGACCCCCGACACCGTCTCCCTCACCCTCGAACCCGAGGACGGCGCCGAGGTACCCGACTTCCGGCCGGGCCAGTACGTCAGCGTCCGCGTGCGTATGCCGGACGGTGTCCACCAGGCCCGCCAGTACTCCCTGACCGGCGGGGAGGGCAGGCGCCGCCGCGTCACCGTCAAGCGCCTGCGCGCCGGGACGGCCCCCGCGGGCGAGGTCTCCACTCTGTTGCACGACACCGCCGTCCCCGGCCACACCATCATGGTCTCCCTCCCGGCGGGCGACGTGACCCTGGCCGAGGGCGATCACCCCGTCGTGATGGCCTCGGCCGGGATCGGCTGCACACCGATGGTCGCCATGCTCAACCGGCTCGTCGAGCAGGGCAGTGAACGCGAGGTCCTCGTACTGCACGCCGACCGCAGCCCGCGGGACCACGCCCACCGGGACGAGGTCAGCGCCCTGGTCGGGACGCTTCCCAACGCGACCTCGCGGGTCTGGTACGAGACCGGCGGCGACGACGGCCGGGGGCGGATGGACCTGAGCGTGGTGGAGGTTCCCAAGGGAGCCGATGCCTACCTGTGCGGACCGCTGCCGTTCATGCGCGACGTGCGAGCCCAGCTGCTCGGGGCCGGTGTGCCCGCCGGCCTCGTCCGCTACGAGGTGTTCGGTCCCGACCTGTGGCTGAGCACCGACTGAGCGGCGTTCGTCCGTGTCCGTGCGGCCGGACCGCGCGGCCTCGGCACTGGAGCGACTGCTAGGTTCGGCCGCGTGAACGACGGCGTGTACGTAGGCAGTGCGGGCAAGGACGCGGCGCTGGACCGGGGGTGGCTTCTCGGGCACTTCAAGGACCCCGGCGATCCCCGCCACAGCGAGGCCGTGGAGATCAAATGGGGCGTCCACCCGCGTGGGGACGAGAGGACGCAGTGGGTGAGGGGCGAGCACCGAACAGCTCTCCTGGTACTCATCAGCGGTCGCTTCCGAGTCGAACTCCCCGACCGCGACGTCGTCCTGGAGCAGCAGGGCGACTACGTCGTGTGGGGCCGCGGAACCGGCCACTCCTGGGTCGCGGAGGAGGAGTCGGTGGTGTTGACGGTCCGGTGGCCGTCCGTGCCCGGCTACGCGGTGACAGAGGACCGCCGGGTGAGCAGGCCCAAGCGCCGCTCAGCCTGACGGTCCACGGCGCGGGAGGCGCCTCCAGGGCCCGTCCCGGCGCGCCTTTCCCGGTGCCGACCGGTCGTCCACAGGCGTCAGCGGGACGGCCGGGAAAGTCGTAAGCTCAGAAAACACCACCCGTCCGTCCACCCTTCGGGAGCACTCCACCCATGGCCGACTCCTTCGCCCATCTGCACGTCCACACCGAGTACTCCATGCTCGACGGTGCCGCGAAGCTGAAGCCCCTGTACAAGGAGGCGTCGAGGCTGGGCATGCCCGCGGTCGCCATGACCGACCACGGCAACATGTTCGGGGCGTACGAGTTCTACCAGCAGTCCAAGGGGACCGGCGTCAAGCCGATCATCGGCATCGAGGCCTATGTCGCACCCGAGTCGCGGTTCCACAAGAAGCGGGTCTTCTGGGGGCGGTCCGGCGGGTCCGACGACGCCTCGGCCGAGGGCGGCAAGAACATCTCCGGTGGCGGACGCTACCTGCACATGACGATGCTGGCCGAGAACGAGACCGGTCTGCGCAACCTCTTCAGGATGTCGTCGCTGGCGTCCATGGAGGGCTACTACATGAAGCCCCGCATGGACCTGGACCTGATGGCCGAGCACAGCGAGGGCGTCATCGTCTCCACCGGATGCCCTTCGGGCGGTGTGCAGACACGGTTGCGGCTGGGCCAGGAGAAGGAGGCCATCGAGTACGCGGGCAAGCTCCAGGACATCTTCGGCCGCGACAACGTCTTCCTGGAACTGATGGACCACGGTGTGCCCATCGAGAAGGAGGTCCGCGACGGCCTGCTCCGGGTCGGCCGCGAGCTGAACATCCCGCCGCTGGTCACCAACGACTCCCACTACGTCTACGAGAGCCAGGCCTCCGCGCACGACGCCCTGCTGGCGGTGGGCGTGGGCAAGAACCTGGACGACCCCACCCGGTTCCGGTTCAACGGCTCGGGCTACTACCTCAAGAGCGCGGACGAGATGCGCGGCCTCCTCAACTTCGACGAGTGGCAGCAGGGGTGCAGGAACACCCTGCTCGTCGCCGAGCGCATCGACCCGGGGGCCTACGACAACGTCTTCGCCCACCGCGACCTGATGCCCGTCTACCCGGTGCCGGAGGGGGAGACCCAGGCCTCGTGGCTGGCGAAGGAGATCGAGCGGCTGCTCCCGACGCGCTACCCGGACGGGGCCGGTGACGACGTCCGCGGGCGAGTCGAGTTCGAGCTGGGCATCATCAACGAGATGGGCTTTCCCGCCTACTTCCTGGTGGTCGCCGACATCTGCCAGTACGCGCGCAAGGCGGGCATCGCGCTGGGTCCGGGCCGCGGTTCGGCGGCCGGATCGATGGTCGCCTACGTGCTGGGCATCACCGACCTGGACCCCTTGGACCACGGCCTGCTGTTCGAGCGGTTCCTCAACCCCGAGCGCGTCACCATGCCCGACGTCGACCTGGACTTCGACGAGCGTCGGCGCGGGGAGATGATCGAGTACGTCACGAGGCTCTACGGCGACGAGCGCGTCGCGCAGATCCTCACCTTCGGCACCATCAAGGCCAAGGCCGCGGTCAAGGACTCCGCCCGCATCCTCGGCATGCCCTACTCGGTGGGCGACCAGATCACCAAGGCCTTCCCCGCGGCGGTGGGCGGCAAGGAGATCCCGCTCGAGGCGGTGTCCAACTCCGAGCACGAGCGCTACGGCGAGACCACGGAGCTGCGCAGCCTCGCCGAGCAGGACCCCCAGGTCGACAAGGTCATGGAGACCGCGCGCGGTATCGAGGGCCTGACCCGCGGCACCGGCGTGCACGCCGCGGGCGTCATCCTGTCCAAGGAACCCCTGCTCGACGTCATCCCGCTGCACAAGCGCGACACCGACGGCGCCATCATCACCGGCTTTCCCTACCCTCAGTGCGAGGACATGGGACTGCTCAAGATGGACTTCCTGGGCCTGCGCAACCTGACGATCATGGACGACGCGGTCAACAGCATCAAGGAGTCCGAGGGGATCGACATCGATCTGGGGAAGCTGCCCCTGGACGACAAGAAGACCTACCAGCTGCTCTCGCGCGGCGACACCCTGGGCGTGTTCCAGCTGGACGGCGGCGCCATGCGCAACCTGCTCAAGCGGATGGAGCCCAAGAAGTTCGGTGACATCGCGGCCGTGCTGTCGCTGTACCGGCCCGGTCCGATGGCCGCCAACGCGCACAACGACTACGCCGACCGCTCGAACGGCCGCCAGGAGATCACCCCGATCCACCCGGAGCTCAGGGAGGCTCTGGATCCGATCCTGGGGGAGACCTTCCACCTGCTCGTCTACCAGGAGCAGATCATGGCCATCGCCCAGCAGCTGGCCGGGTACACGCTGGGCGGCGCGGACCTGATGCGCCGCGCCATGGGCAAGAAGAAGATAGAGGCCCTGGAGGAGGAGGAGGCCAAGTTCTTCCCCGGCGCCATGGAGCGCGGCTTCTCCAAGGAGGCCGTCCAGGCCCTGTGGGACGTCATGCTCCCCTTCGCCGGGTACGCGTTCAACAAGTCGCACGCCGCCGGGTACGCGCTGGTCTCCTACTGGACCGCCTACCTCAAGGCCAATCACCCCGCCGCGTACATGGCCGCTCTGTTGACCTCGGTCAGCGACGACAAGGACAAGATGGCGGTCTACCTGGCCGAGTGCCGCACACAGGGCATCAAGGTGCTCCCGCCCGACGTCAACGATTCGGGTCTGCGCTTCACCCCGGTCGGCCAGGACATCCGCTTCGGCATGGGCGCGGTCCGCAACGTCGGCGCCAACGTGGTCAACTCGATCATCAAGACCCGCACGGAGAAGGGCAGGTACACCTCCTTCACCGACTTCCTGTCCAAGATCGAACTGGCGGCCTGCAACAAGCGCGTCATCGAGTCGCTGGTCAAGGCGGGGGCCTTCGACTCCCTCGGCCAGCCGCGCCGCGAGCTGTACCGCCACCACGAGACGGCGGTCGAGGGCATGATCAGTGCCAAGAAGCAGGAGGCGCACGGCCAGTTCGACCTGTTCGGCGGAGGGGAGGAGGACGACTCCCCCCCGGTCGGCCTCAGCATCAACTGGGGTGACGAGGAGTGGGACCGCAAGACCAAGCTGGCCTTCGAACGGGAGATGCTGGGCCTGTACGTGTCCAGCCACCCGCTGGCCGGTGCCGAGCGCGTGCTGGCGCGCTCGCGCGACACCTCCATCGCGCAGGTCGTCGCCGGTGAGATGGCCCGCGAGCGCGGTGAGGTGCGCATCGCCGGGCTGATCTCCAAGGTGGACAAGCGCACCAACAAGGCGGGCAACCAGTGGGCGATCGCCACGGTGGAGGACCTGGACGCCTCGATGGAGGTGCTGTTCTTCCCCAAGACCTACCCGCTGTACGTGGAGGCCCTGCTGGAGGACACCGCGGTCACCGTCAAGGGCCGGTTGAACGACCGGGACGGCACGTGGTCGATGTTCGCCTCCGAGATGTCGATCCTGGACATCTCGCACGTCACCGAGGGCGAGCCGCCGGTGCTGCTGACCGTGGACGAGAAGCGCCTGACCCCCGAGCTGGTCGGCGACCTGCGCCAGGTGCTGGCCACGCACAAGGGGGAGACCCCGGTGCGGATCCGGGTGGACAACCCGGCTCGGTCCAGGATCTACGCCGTGGACCGCTACTCGGTGCGGATCTCCCCGGAGTTCAACGGTGAGGTGAAGAGCCTGCTGGGAGCCTACGCGGTCGACTACTGACCCACCCCTCCCCGGTCCCCGGGCGCCCTGCGAAGGGGCGCTCGGGGACCTTTTTCATGCCCGGAGCTTGCCCCTGAGAAATTAAAGATATATCTTTGACCTATCAGAACATAGTATGACAGTCGGACTGTATCGCTTATTATGAAGGAGAGCACCATGAGCGCCATGGCACTTCCCGGCCCCTGGTCCTGGAGCGCGCGCGGCCCGGGCCGTGCACGCCGTCCCTGGGGCCGGCGTTCCGACGATGTCCGAGGCGGGCACCCCGGACACCCCGGGCACGGACGCGGCGGTGAGCGAGCCGAGTTCGGTCCGATGCCGCCCGAGCCCCCGACGCCACCCGGGGTCCCACCGTGGGCGGGAGGGCACTTCGGGCCAGGCCAGCCGTTCGGCGGATTCGGCCCGGGCGGGGGCCCCGGCCCCCGTGGCGGGCGCGGCGGCGGCCGGCGCGGCGGACACCGAGCCAAGCGGGGCGACGTGCGCACCGGCATCCTGCTGCTGCTCGCCGAGGAGCCGCGCAGCGGGTACGAGATCATCCGCGAGGGCCGTGACCGCAGCGGTGGCATGTGGCGGCCCAGCCCCGGTTCCGTCTATCCCATGCTCCAGCAGCTGGAGGACGAGGGTCTGGTCGCCCAGCAGGAGGGCGAGGGGCGGCGGCGTCCCTACAAGCTCACCGAGGAGGGCATCGCCCATCTGGAGGAGAAGGGCGCCGGCCTCACCCCGCCCTGGGAGGCGGGCGCCGACGCCTACGCCGACAGCCGGTCCCGGTACGAGGAGGTCGGCACACTGGCCTACCAGCTCACCGCCGCCGCGGCGCAGGTTGCCCAGGCGGGTAGCACCGAGCAGATCGAACGGGCCAAGCGGCTCCTCTCCGAGACCAGGCGGGGCCTGTACCTGATCCTCGCCGAGGAGGGCGAGGGCCCCGCGGCCGAGGACGGCACAGGGCTCTGACCCGGGCCGGCGGCGCCCGCGGACGTACCGTCCGCGGGCGCCGTGCGTTCTCCACCGGGTGTTCCCGCTCCACACCCCGTGCGCGGGAGCCAGCCGTCGCGGACGCCGGTGCGCGTCAGGAGGTGTGCAGCACCTCGGCGTGCCGCATCTCGTGCACAGTGGTGATCCGGCCGAAGAAGCCGGCGGCGGCCGGGTCCGAGGGCATCTCCTTCGCGGCCCGCTCGGCCGCCTCGCGCGAGTCCCACAGGATGACGTCGCCGACGCTGTCGTCATCGAAGCGCACCAGCTGGGCGCTGACGAACGCGGAGCCGTAGCGCTCCCTCAGCCGCCGGACGAGAGTGTCGCGGCTCGCGGCCAGGGCCTCGGGGTCATCAGTCTCGAAACGAACGTACTCCAGTGTCATGGCGGACCTTCCCATCCTCGCGACCGTTCATGTCACGGACTTGTCTACCCAAATCCGTGACAGGAAGGTATCACGGATTCAGGTATAAAAATCCGGTAGCTTGGGGGTATGACGCTGCGCGAGTTCGACGACATGCCGTGGATCGGCCACGAACACCCCGTCCTGGACCTGACCAACACCGTCGTCGTGGGCGCCGGTCCGGGACGGGACGACGTCGACTTCTTCGCCGACCCCGGGCTCACCGCGGCCTGGCGCACGCGCGTCGGTGCCCGCGCGCTGGCAGGGGAGCCGACCGAGGCCCTGCGATCCCTGCGGAGGCTGGTCCGCGCCGCGGTGGACGCCCGGGCGGAGGGGAAGCCGGTACCGGAGCGGGTCAGGGAGGACCTCAACGCCCTGGCCGCCCACGCTCCGGTGACCCTGCGCATGGACGCCGAGGGCCGGCTCGGCCAGGAGGAGGCGGGGCGGGACGCCAGGGCCGCGCTCGCACGGCGCGCACTCGAACTCCTTGCGAGGGAGGGCGGCGAGGGCCTACGCCGCTGCGACGCGCCCAGCTGCGGCATGTACTTCCTGCGCACCCGCCGTGACCAGGCCTGGTGCTCGGTCGGATGCGGAAACCGGGCACGCGCCACCCGGCGCCGCCCGGCCCCCTGAGCACGCGTGCCGGCGGCCGGACGCGGCGGGCTACTCGCCGGTGGTGCCGTCGGCGAGTTCGCGCAGCACGTCCAGGTGGCCGTTGTGGCGGGCGGTCTCCTCGATCATGTGCACCAGCACCCAGCGCAGCGTGGCGGGCTCCTCTCCCCGGCGCGGGCGTGTCGCCACGGCGTCCAGCTCGAGCTTGGCGGTGATCTCACGTGAGCGGGCGCACTGGGCGTCGTACTCGTCGAGCAGCCGGTCCAGGGGGACCTCCCCGCCCCGGCGCCACTCGGCGTCCGGGTCCCGCGAGGTGGCGTAGCCCTGCTCGGGCAGTCCCATCAGGATCATCTCGAACCAGGCGTGTTCCACCCAACGCAGATGGGACACCACGGCACCCACGCTCATCAGCGGAGACGTCGGCAGGGGGGTCGCGGCGGCGTGCTCCGGGGACAGCCCGGCACACTTGGCGTGGACCGTGGCCCGGTGCCACTCCAGCCACGTGGTGAGCATCATGCGCTCGTCGGCCGACATGGGCGGGTCCACACGTCCGGGCACGCGTGGGGATGCGTTCTCATCACTCATCCAGACATTCTTCCGGTCATCGGGTCTGGCATCCACCTGTTTGCGAATTCCCGTTGTCCGTCCGAAGGCGGCGAAACCGCCGTCCGCGGCACCCGCGTCGTGCGGTGCGGGCTATCCGCCGGTCACTCCGTCGGCGAGTTCGCGCAGGACGTCGAGGTGGCCGTTGTGGCGGGCGGTCTCCTCGATCATGTGCACCAGCACCCAGCGCAGGGTCGGATGGGGGCGGGTGCGCCGTGCGCCCGAGCCCAGTTCCAGTTTGGCGGTGATCTCACGTGAGCGGGCGCACTGGGCGTCGTACTCGTCGAGCAGCCGGTCCAGGGGGACCTCCCCGCCCCGGCGCCACTCGGCGTCCGGATCTTCCTCGCTGTAGGGAGCCAGGTCCGGTTGGTTGAGCATCACGGTCTCGAACCAGAACGCCTCCACCCAGCGCAGATGGCACACCACACCGCCCACCGTCATCAGCGGGGAGGTCGGCAGCGGTGCCGCCGCCGACAGGTCCGGGGACAGCGACAGCCCGTCGCACTTGGCGTGGACCGTGGCCCGGTGCCAGTCCAACCAGCTGGTGAGCATGGTGCGCTCGTCGGCGGCCATGGGCGGATCGACACGTTGGGGTACGGGGACGGCCAGAGGGCTGTTCTTGTCGCTCATGCCGGTATTCTCCGTTCCGGCTATACCCCGTATCCACTGGTTTTCCGCGAGCCGGGACGGGGTGGAGAGAGTGGGGGAGATGGCTGACCAGAACCGGTCGGACACGTCGGCGTGGGCGCCTCAGCTGGCCGCGGGGGCGTGTGTCCTCGGAGCTCTGCTCCTGCTGGGCGCCCTGCTGGGCCCCCTGTGGTGGCAGATCGCGCCCCGTGCGGAGGGCACCGCCCTGGGCGGAGGCGAGGTCTTCACCGGCACCACCGAGGCCGTGTTCGCGGGGGAGGGCTACTTCGCCCTCATGACCGCGCTGACCGGGCTGGTCACCGGCTACACCGCCTACATGGTCCAGTTCCCCCTGGCCCGACGCCGCTTCCGGGACTTGCGCATGGTCTGCCTGGTCGCGGGTTGCCTGGGCTCCCTGGGCGGGGCGCTGCTCACATGGCGCATCGGCGTGGCCCTGGACGGTCCGGCGCGCGCCGCCGTCGCCGCCGCCGAATCCGGGGCCACCGTCCAGATCGGCCTCCAGCTTGAGGCGACCGCCTTCCTGCTGATCTGGCCGCTGGTGTTCGTCCTCCAGTACGGGCTGCTCGACGCGATCAGCTTCGCGCGCCGCGACCAGCCCGGCGTGCCCGCCCGTGTGCCCAGGGCGGACGCGGCGGCCACGCCCGCTTCGTCGATCCCGGCCGACGACCGGGCGTGGCCGGAGGAACCTCCCCGCTGATCCCCGGCCACCGCCTCACAGCGTCTGGACGGTGTTCTCGTACATGCCGTCGAGCAGGTCCCGGTACTTGTTCTCGATCGCCCGGCGCCGCATCTTGAGGCTGGGCGTGATCTCGCCCTCCTCCACCGTCAGGTCGTTGGGCAGGATCGCGAACCTCTTGACGGTCTCGTGCCGGGGCAGGCCCCTGTTGAGCTCGTCGACGGCCTCCTGCACCATCTCTTCTACCTTCGGCTCGCGTGTCAGGCTCGTGTAGTCAAGGCCGCCCAGGCCGTTGTCCGCGGCCCACACGCCGATGGCCTCAGGGTCCAGGGTCACCAGCGCAACGCAGTAGGGGCGCTGGTCGCCGTGCACCACCAGGTTGCTCACATAGGGGCACAGCGCCTTGAACCGGCTCTCGATGCTCTGCGGAGCCACGTACTTGCCGCCGGAGGTCTTGATCAGCTCCTTCTTGCGGTCGGTGATGCGCAGGCGCCCGCCCTCCAGGACCCCGATGTCGCCGGTGGCGAACCAGCCGTCCTCGGTGAGCACGTCCTCGGTGGCGCCGGACAGGTTGTGGTAGCCGCGCATCACGCCACCGCCGCGGATGAGGACCTCGCCGTCCTCGGCGATCCTGACCTCGGTGCCCGGCATGGGCAACCCGACCGTGCCGAACCTGACGTCGCCGGGCCGGTTGACGAATGTTCCGGCGCTGGTCTCGGTGAGCCCGTAGCCTTCCAGGATGATGATCCCGGCACCGTAGAAGAACCGTCCGATGTCGGGGGACAGCGGCGCGCTGCCGGAGATGAAGAACTTCAACCGCTCGCCGAAGCGTGCCCGCAGCTTGGCGAACACGAGCCTGTCGGCGACCTTGTACTGAGCGGCCAGCAGACCGGTGGGCTCCTTGGCGTCCTCCTTCAGGCGCGCGACCCGGTCGCCCACGCCCACGGCCCACCGGAAGACCCGGTACTTGGCCGCTCCCCCCTCCTTGGCCTGCATGACCACCCGGTTGTAGACCTTCTCGAAGATGCGCGGGGCGGCGGCCATGAAGGTGGGACGCACGATGGCCAGGTTGTCCACGATCTTGTCGACACGGCCGTCCACGGCGGTCTTGAAACCGATCCGCAGCTGACTGACCTGCATGACCTTGCCGAAGACGTGCGCCAGCGGCAGCCACAGGTACTGCACGTCGTCGATGTTCATCAGATCCCAGCCCTGTGGGCGCAGCTCGGTGTCCAGGTCCTCCATGGCCTGGGCCTCATAGAGCCAGTTCGCGTGGTCCAGGCGCACGCCCTTGGGCTTTCCGGTGGTGCCCGAGGTGTAGATCAGCGTGGCCAGGTGGTCGGGGCGCACGCCCGACACCAGTTCCTCGAACAGGTCGGGTTTCTCGGCGTGCAGCGCGGCGCCCGCGTCCGCCAACTCGTCGAGGGCCATCACCCAGTCGTCGTCACCGCCCGCGGTGCCCTCGAATGCGATCACCCTGGACAGCCCGGGCGTCTGAGCGCGCTGGTCGACCAGTTTGGCGACCTGCTCGTCGTTCTCGGCGAAGGCCACCATGCTGCCGGAGTCGGAGACGATGTAGGCGCAGTCGGGCGGGGTGGAGGACGGGTAGATGGTCGTGGAGGCGCCGCCCGCGCACAACACGGCCAGGTCGGCGAGGATCCACTCGATCCGGGTGCCGGAGGCGATCGCGCACCGGGCCTGGGGGGTCACCCCCAAGGAGTGCAGGCCCAGTGCGAGGTCGCGCACGCGGTCACGGGTCTGGGACCAGGTGAGGGTCTCCCACTTTTCGGGAGCGCCGCTCGGGTCGGGGATGGGGTAACTGAACGCCTCGGCGTCGCCGGACTCGGCGACGCGGGAGAGGAACATTCCGGGAACCGACTGAAAGGGGGACGAAGTGTTGCCCATGTCACAAAACTACTCTTGGGTAGATGGACCGGCAACAACCTGTGTGCGGCTTCGCCGGGGCTTCCACCGCCCCGGCCCGATACCTCCCGTGTCCACCGCCCCGGTCAGGAGGAGCCGATCGACGCGGTGACCGCCTCGGTCAGCTTGATCAGGTCCTGCGGCTTCAGTTCCATCTGTAGCCCCCGCCGTCCGGCCGAGACGTAGACCGTGGGCAGAGCGGTCACCGAGGTGTCGATCACGGTGCGCAGCCGCTTGCGCTGGCCCAGCGGGCTGATCCCGCCGCGTACGTATCCGGTGGCCTTCTCCGCCTTGGCGGGGTCGGCCATGACGGCCTTCTTGCCGCCGACCGCCGCGGCCAGCGCCTTGAGGTCGAGCGTGGCGCTGACGGGGACGACCCCCACGGTGAGCTGGCCGTCCACCTCGGCGATCAGGGTCTTGAAGACGGCTCCCTGGGGGACGCCGAGCGCGTCGGCGGCGTCGGCGCCGTAGGAGCGTCCGTCCGAGGCGTCGTCGGCCTCGTAGGGGTGCAGTGTGTACGTGGTCTTGGTCCGTCCCGCGGCCACGGTCGCGGGTGTGGCTTTTCCACTCATCGAGTACCTGGTTCCTCTCCTGCGCGTGAACGCGCTGGTGCGTGCGTCACGAACACGCCCGGGTCTCGGAGCCCGGGCGTGCAGCACCGGTCCGCACAGCAGGCTAGGCGACCTGGGCCGCGAGTGTGTGAGGGGGCGTGCGGGGAGGACGGTGTTTCAGACGCCTGGTGTCGGCATCGGGACTTTTGCCCCAGGCCTTCAGTTGAACGATACGCCGTTGTCGAGGAAGGGGCCCGCGGGCAGGTTGGGCAGTGTGGGAGCGGCCACGATGCGGTTCTCCCGGCGCAGGAACCGAGCGGTCACGGCCAGGCGTGTCGCCGCGTCCTCCGCCTCCAGCAACCGCTGTTTCTCCGCCTGGTCCAGGACCGTGGAAGCGGCCACGGTGTAGGACAGCGCGATGGGGTCCTTGGGCAGCTCCGGTGAGGCGTCCGGAGACATCCCGATCGAGGCCAGCCGCTGGGAGTAGGTGGCGAACAGGTCCCGCACCCGCTCGGCGTGCTCCTCGACGTCCGGGCCCAGCGGCTCGGGCAGGAACGCCACCGAGGCGGTCGAGTACTCCTCCGGGGACGAGACGTCCACCTGGGCCAGATCGGTGACGGAGAACCGCGCGCCGCCCTCCACGACCAGGTCGTAGCGGCCGTCATCGTAGGTGCGCACGTCGCGGACCAGCGCAGTGCATCCGGTCGCGCTCACCCGGGGCAGCGAGGTTCCGGGGCCGCTGGTGGTGGGCACCCCGGTGTCCGCGTCGCCCGCGCTCTGGCCGGACTCGGCGGCCACCTCGTGGCCCAGTTCTATCCACACCACCCCGAACCGGCGCGGCCCCCGCTCGGCCCCGGACAGCTCGCCCTGGGCGAGGGTGGGTCCGAGCAGTTCCGAGACCAGCTTGCGGTACCGCCGCTCGAAGACGTGCAGGGGAACAGTCATGCCGGGGAACAGCACGGTGTTCAACGGGAAGATCGGCAGGGCCATGGGCATAGTCCCAGTATGCCTCCCATGCCGGGAACGCGGACGTCGACGGCGCGCTCCGGCATGGATTTACCGCGGAGGCGGGCGGTGACCCGCACAGGAGGCGGCCCGGAACCCGGCGCCTGCGTTCCCCCCTCTTGGAACGGGCGCCCGGATCCCGGGCCGCGGGAGCGGCCGCCCGGAGGCGGCTCGTGGCTGACGCTCAGGAGACGGAGGGGCCGGCGGTGTCGGGCGCGCCCTGGCCGCCGTTGCCCTCGCTGGGCATGTCGCGGGCGACGAAGGTCTCCACGTCGAACAGGTTGCCGTTGGCGCGGTCCACCACGTTGAGGAGAGTCGACATCTTGGCCACTTCCTCGGTCTGCTCCTGGATGAACCACTGAAGGAACTGCTCGCCGGTGTAGTCGTCCTCGTCGCGGGCGACCTTGGCCAGGCGGTGGAACTGGTCGGTCACCTCGCGCTCCTGGCGCAGGGCCAGGGCGACCAGGTCGCGGGCAGCGGAGAAATAGGTCTCGATCTCGTCCACGCCCGGAAGGGCGAAGGAGACGTCGTTGTCCAGGAGGAACCGCACGATCATCATCGCGTGGTCGCGCTCCTCCAGCGACTGCTCGTAGAAAACCCGCGCGAGCTGGGGCAGGTCCTGGTCGTCGAACCAGGAGGCGATGGCCACGTACTGGTGGGAGGCCGTGAACTCGTGCCGCACCTGGTCGACCAGGAGCCGGTTGAACTTGGAAAGGCCGATATCGCTGCTCTTGTTCGAAGACATGTCCTCACGATAACTCATACAAAAGCATTTCGCGAAACTCCGTGAGGTATCTCCTATTTGTTAGGCAAGCCTTTCTGAAGGTTATTTAGGTTAGGTGTCCCAAACTTAGGGGAAGCTAAATAGATATTCTTTGTTGTACTCTGCCCGCAATGTCCGAAGGGGTGCGTACCCGCCGGTGGCACGGGTGTGGTGTCCATCATCCGGACAGCACCACCCACCGAATGGGCGGTTCCCCCTAGACTGTGACCGTGATCAGTCGAATCGACCTCCGAGGCACCCAGGGCGACCCACGCCAGGCACTTCCGCGCGCGGAACTGGACGTGGCGGCCGCCGTCGAGCGAGTACACCCCATCTGCGAGGACGTACGCCATCGCGGGGTCGAGGCGCTGATCGAACTCACAGAACGCCTCGACGGTGTGCGCCTGGCCGACATCCGTGTTCCCAAGGACGCGATCGACACCGCCCTGGCCGGCCTCGATCCCGCCGTGCGCGCCGCTCTGGAGGAGTCCATCCGCCGCGCCCGCGCGGTACACCGCGACCAGCGCCGCACCGACCACACCACCCAGGTCGTGCCCGGCGGCACCGTCACCGAGAAGTGGATCCCCGTCGACCGCGTCGGTCTCTACGTACCGGGCGGCCGGGCCGTCTACCCCTCCAGCGTCGTCATGAACGTCGTCCCCGCCCAGGAGGCGGGTGTGCGCTCCCTGGCGGTGACCTCGCCGCCCCAGAGCGAGTTCGGCGGACTGCCGCACCCGACCATCCTCGCCGCCTGCGCCCTGCTCGGCGTCGACGAGGTCTACGCGGTGGGCGGCGCCCAGGCCGTGGCCATGTTCGCCCACGGCGCGGGCCCCTGCGAGCGCGCCGACATGGTCACCGGACCCGGCAACATCTGGGTGGCCGCGGCCAAGCGCCTGCTCAAGGGCGTCATCGGTATCGACGCGGAGGCCGGTCCCACCGAGATCGCGATCCTCGCCGACGCCACCGCCAACGCCGACTACGTCGCCGCCGACCTGGTCAGCCAGGCCGAGCACGACGTCGTCGCCGCCTCCGTCCTGGTCACCCCGGACGAGGCCCTGGCCGAAGCGGTCACCCAGCGCCTCGCCGTCCGTGTGGAGGCCACCAAGCACAGCGATCGCGTCCGCGAGGCCCTGTCCGGCCCACAGTCCGGCATCGCCCTGGTCGACGACCTCGACCACGGCCTCGCCGTCGTCGACGCCTACGCCGCCGAGCACCTGGAGATCATGACCGCCGACGCCGCCGCGTGGGCCGCGCGCGTACGCAACGCGGGCGCGGTCTTCGTCGGCGACTTCTCGCCGGTCTCGCTCGGCGACTACGCCGCCGGGTCCAACCACGTACTGCCCACCGGCGGCTGCGCCTGCCATACCGGCGGCCTGAGCGTGCAGACCTTCCTGCGCGGGGTGCACATCGTCGACTACGGCCGCGACGCGCTGGCCGACGTCGCCCACCACGTCATCACCCTGGCCAACGCCGAGGACCTGCCCGCGCACGGTGAGGCCGTCGCCGCGCGCACGGACCCGGCCTGATCCGACGGCCGCCCGCCCGGCGGGATCCCGGGCGCACCAGCGCCCCCGGCCGCACCGGCCGGGGGATCCGTGTACGGCCGCCCGCCCACAACCGACCATGAGCGTGGAACCGTGAGCTTCACCCTGAACGATCTGCCCCTCCGAGACGACCTGCGCGGCCGCTCGCCCTACGGCGCGCCGCAATTGGACGTCCCGGTGGTGCTCAACACCAACGAGAACCCGCACCCGCCCTCGCAGCGCCTGGCCAAAGCCCTGGCCGAGGCGGTCGCCGACACCGCCCTGGGCCTGAACCGCTACCCCGACCGGGACGCGGTCCGCCTGCGGGAGGGGCTGGCCGCCTACCTCGACCACGGCCTGACCGCCGACCAGGTGTGGGCCGCCAACGGCTCCAACGAGGTCCTCCAGCAGGTCCTCCAGGCCTTCGGCGGCCCCGGGCGGGTCGCGATGGGCTTCGAACCGTCCTACTCGATGCACCCGATCATCGCCCGGGGCACCGGTACCACGTGGGTGCCCGTGCCCCGCGACGCCGACTTCCGTGTCGACGTGGAAGCCGCCCTCGACGCGATCGCCGAGCACCGCCCCAGCGTCGTCTTCCTCACCTCGCCCAACAACCCCACCGGTACCGCCCTGGACATCGCCGACACCGAGCGTCTCGCCCGGGCGGCCGCCCCCGGGGTCGTGGTGGTGGACGAGGCCTACGCCGAGTTCCGCCGCGAGGGCAAGCCCAGCGCCCTGAGCCTGCTGCCCGACCACCCCACGCTGATCGTCTCGCGCACCATGTCCAAGGCCTTCGCCCTGGCCGGGGCGCGCGTGGGCTACCTGGCCGCCCACCCGGCCGTGGTCGACGCCCTCCAGCTGGTCCGGCTGCCCTACCACCTGTCCGCCGTCACCCAGACGGTCGCACTCACCGCGCTCGACCACGCCGACGAACTCCTCGCCGCCGTCGCCGACCTGCGCGCCGAACGCGACTCCCTGGTTGGCTGGCTGCGCGAACAGGGCTTCTCCGTCGCCGACTCCGACGCCAACTTCATCATGTTCGGCGAGTTCGAGGACCGCACCAAGGTGTGGCAGGACATGCTCGACCAGCAGGTCCTCATCCGCGAGACCGGACCGCCCGGATGGCTGCGCGTCACCGTGGGCACCTCCGGTGAGATGGACGCCTTCCGCCGCGCCCTGCTCCACGCCACCGGACACTGAGCCGTCGGCCGCCACCGGCGGCGGCCGTGGACCCGCCCGCCGCGCACCGCAACAACCGCACCACCGAGAAAGTGACGCCACCATGAGCCGCACCGGACGCGTCGAGCGCACCACCAAGGAAACCAAGGTCCTGGTCGAGGTCGACCTGGACGGCACCGGCGTCGCTGACGTCTCCACCGGCGTCGGCTTCTTCGACCACATGCTCGACCAGCTCTCCAAGCACGGCCTGTTCGACCTGACCGTGCGCACCGAGGGCGATCTGTACATCGACTCCCACCACACCATGGAGGACACCGCCCTTGCCCTGGGCGCCGCCTTCCGGGAGGCCCTGGGCGACAAGCGCGGTATCCGCCGCTTCGCCGACGCCAAGGTGCCTCTGGACGAGGCCCTGGCCGAGGTGACCGTCGACGTCTCCGGACGCCCCTACCTGGTGCACAGCGAGCCCGAGGGCATGGCACCGGTGATCGGCCGCGACTACGACACCACCATGACCCGCCACATCCTGGAGTCGTTCGTGGCCCAGGCCCGCGTGGCCCTGCACGTCCACGTGCCCTACGGCCGCAACGCCCACCACATCGTCGAGTGCCAGTTCAAGGCGCTGGCCCGCGCCCTGCGGACCGCCACCGAGAACGACCCGCGCGTCAGCGACATCCCGTCGACCAAGGGTGCCCTGTAGATGGACACCGACCTGTGGGGCATACTCCTCATCGTGCTGGGAGGCTTCCTCGCCGGAGGCGCCTACACGGTGTGGAGGGCCAACCGGGTCATCGCCGCGGCCCTCGCCGTGTGCGCGGCGCTCGCGGTGGCCTCCGGTGTGCTCCGACTGGGCTACTTCTAAGAGGAAGGGCAGCTTCATGCCGTCACGTGTGGTCATCCTCGACTACGGCTCCGGCAACCTGCGCTCGGCACAGCGCGCCATGGAGCGCACCGGCGCCGACGTCACCGTCACCTCCGACCCGCACGCCGCCCTGGAAGCCGACGGCCTCCTCGTGCCGGGCGTGGGTGCCTTCAGCGCCTGCATGTCCAGCCTCAGGGACGCGGGCGGCGACCGGATCATCGGCAGGCGCGTGGCCGGGGGACGCCCGGTCCTGGGCATCTGTGTGGGCATGCAGGTGCTCTTCGACAGGGGCGTGGAGAGCGCGGACCCGAGCGCCGGCGCCGAGGCCGAGGTGACCGAGGGCTGCGGCGAGTGGCCCGGCACCGTGGACCGCCTGCGCGCGCCCATCGTGCCGCACATGGGCTGGAACACCGTCCGCCCGCCCGAGGACACCCGGCTCTTCGCCGGAATCGGGCCACAGGAGCGCTTCTACTTCGTGCACTCGTACGCCGTGCGCGAGTGGGAGTTCGTCGCCGTCAACGACCACATCCCCGAGCCGGGGGTGACCTGGACCGAGCACGGCGAGCCGTTCGTGGCCGCCGTCGAGAACGGGCCGCTGTGGGCCACCCAGTTCCACCCGGAGAAGTCCGGTGACGCGGGCGCCCGCATCCTGGCCAACTGGGTCGACACCCTCTAGGGAGCGCCGCACGAACCCGTGGGCGCCCCGAGGTCTGCGACCGACGCTTTCCCACCGAGTACGAGAAGGATCCATGACCGGCGAGACCACCACCCCCGAACTCGAACTGCTGCCCGCCGTGGACGTGGCGGGCGGCCAGGCCGTCCAACTCGTCCAAGGAAAGGCGGGCTCGGGCGGGCAGTACGGCGACCCCTTCGAGGCGGCCACGGCCTGGCAGGACGCCGGCGCCGAGTGGATCCACCTGGTGGACCTGGACGCCGCGTTCGGCCGCGGACACAACCGAGACCTGCTGCGCGACATCGTCGGCCGCCTCGACGTGAAGGTGGAGATGTCCGGCGGCATCCGCGACGACGAGTCGCTGGCCGCCGCCCTGTCCACCGGATGCAGGCGGGTCAACATCGGCACCGCCGCCCTGGAGAACCCGGAGTGGTGCGCCAAGATCATCGCCGAGCACGGCGACCGGGTCGCGATCGGTCTGGACGTGCGCGGCACGACCCTGGCCGCACGCGGCTGGACCCGCGACGGCGGCGACCTCCTCCAGACCCTGGACCGCCTGGAGTCGGAGGGCTGCGCCCGCTACGTCGTCACCGACGTCAACAAGGACGGCACCCTCAAGGGCCCCAACCTGGACCTGCTGCGCACCGTGTGTGAGCGCACCGACAAGCCGGTGGTGGCCAGCGGCGGCGTGTCCAGCCTGGAAGACCTGCGGGCGATCGCCACACTGGTACCGCTGGGCGTGGAGGGCGCCATCATGGGCACCGCGCTGTACGAGGGCGCCTTCACCCTGCGTGATGCCCTGACCGCGGTGCGCGAGGTGAAGGGGGCGAACCAGTGAGCGTGGCGGTACGCGTCATCCCCTGCCTGGACGTGGACGCCGGACGAGTGGTCAAGGGCGTCAACTTCGAGAACCTGCGTGACGCGGGCGACCCGGTGGAACTGGCGGACACCTACGACACCGGCGGTGCCGACGAGCTCACCTTCCTGGACGTCACCGCCTCCAGCGGGGACCGGGAGACCACCTACGACGTGGTGCGCCGCACCGCCGACCAGGTGTTCATCCCGCTGACCGTGGGCGGCGGCGTGCGCACCACCGAGGACGTGGACAGGCTGCTTCGCGCGGGCGCGGACAAGGTGGGCGTCAACACCGCCGCGATCGCCCGCCCCGAACTCATCGGGGAGATCGCCGAGCGCTTCGGCCGCCAGGTACTGGTGCTCTCCGCCGACGTACGCAGGGTGCGTGAGGAGGGCCAGCCGACCCCGAGCGGATTCGAGGTCACCACCCACGGCGGGCGCCGGGGCACCGGCATCGACGCCCTGGAGTGGTGCGAGCGCGCCGCCGAGCTGGGCGCGGGAGAGATCCTGCTCAACTCGATGGACGCGGACGGCACCAAGGCGGGTTTCGACCTGGAGCTGATCCGGGCGGTGCGCGCCCGGGTGGAGCTGCCGCTGATCGCCTCCGGCGGCGCGGGAGCCGTGGAACACTTCCTCCCGGCGGTGGAGGCGGGCGCGGACGCGGTACTGGCCGCGACGGTCTTCCACTTCGGCGAGTTCACCATCGCCGACGTCAAGAAGAGCCTGCGCGAGGCGGGTCACCCCGTCCGCTAGTGCCCCTGCCGAGACCGCCCCGAGGGCCGATCCTGGCCGAAACCGGCCCGATCACACCCCGGAGCTGGACGGAATAGCCCCGTCGTGCCCGGCGCTGAAACAATCTGGTGGAACCTGACGGTGCCGCTGGATAGGTTGGCACAACACGCGCACTCCACAGGCCTTCGGCATGCCCGGGGGCCGCTGCGCGTTTGTCTGGCCGCGCCGGGCCTGTCCCGGCCAGGGAAAAGAACGGGGGGCGCATGGCGCAGGGCACGAGTACCAGGGACCTGGACGCGGAGGAGGGTTCGGCCCCGCCCGGAGCCACGGAAGGCGACGGGGACACCGAACCCCGGGAACGGGCCGAGAGGGCCGCGCACGCCCGCGCGCACACCGGCGTCTTCACCCGGGGACTGCGCGTCCTGGGCGTCGCCATCCGCGCCGAACCGTGGATCTTCCTCGTCGCCGTACTCGGCGCCATGATCCACGCCGCCGTCAACGTCGGCTCCGCCTCCGTGCTCGGCTACCTCACCGACAACACCATCCTCCCGGCCTTCGAGCAGGGCGGCACCACCGCGGCCGCCCTCACCATCGCCGGGGCGCTGCTCATGGCGGTCGGACTCGGCAAGGCCACCGGCATCGCCATGCGCCGTCTGCTCGCCGCGCTCATGCAGTTCCGCATGCAGGCCCGCTACCGCCGCGCCGTCGCCCGCAAATACCTCGGGCTCCCCCTTTCCTGGCACCACCGCCACCCCACCGGACAGCTGCTGTCCAACGCCAACGCCGACGTCGAGGCCGCCTGGCAGCCGCTCGCACCACTGCCCATGGCGGTCGGCAGCGTCTTCATGCTGGCCATCGCCGCCGCCGCCATGATCATCACCGACCCGGTGCTCTCCCTGGTCGCCTTCGTCGTCTTCCCCGTCCTGGCCGCCGCCAACGTCGTCTTCCAACGCCGCGTCTCACCCATGGCCTCACGCGCACAGGCCCTACGCGCCGAGGTCAGCGGTGTCGCCCACGAGTCCTTCGACGGGGCCCTGGTCGTCAAGACCCTCGGCCGCGAGGACACCGAGACAGAGCGCTTCACCCGCTCCGCCCACCGCCTGCGCGACGCACTCATCCAGGTCGGCCGGATGCGCTCGATGTTCGACCCCGTCATGGAGGCGCTGCCCAACTTCGGCGTACTCGCCGTCCTGCTCCTGGGCATGTGGCGGCTCTCCACCGGCGCCATCGACCCCGGTGACCTCGTTCAGATCGCCTTCCTGTTCACCCTCCTGTCCCTGCCCATCCGCTCCTTCGGGTGGATCCTGGGCGACCTGCCCCGCAGCGTCGTGGGCTGGGACCGCGTCCAGTCCGTCCTGCGCTCGGGCGGTGCCATGGAGTACGGGGACCGCTCCCTGGAGGAGGCCCCGACCGGCATCGGCCTGCGCGCCCGCGGCGTCACCTTCTCCTACGCCGACTCCTACGACGCCGACGGCGGCGGACACGACCTGATGGACGAGGACTCGACCACCGCCCGCGCCACCGTCCTCAACGGCGTGGACCTGGACATCGCCCCCGGGCGCACCGTCGCCCTGGTCGGCCCCACCGGGGCGGGCAAGTCCACGCTCACCACCGTGCTCATGCGCCTGGTCGACGCCGAGTCGGGCACCGTCACCTTCGACGGCGTCGATGTACGCGAACTGGACCGCGACCAGATCCCCCGGCACGCCGCCCTGGTACCCCAGGGCACCTTCGTGTTCGAGGACACCGTCCGCGACAACCTCACCCTGAGCGCCTCCATCGGCGACGACCAGGTCTGGGCCGCCCTGCGCCTGGCCCGAGCGGACGGCTTCATCAGCGAACTGGACGGCGGACTCGACGCTCGGCTCGGCGAGAAGGGCACCACCCTGTCCGGCGGCCAACGCCAGCGCCTGGCCCTGGCCCGCGCCATCGTGCGCCGCCCGCGACTGCTCATCATGGACGACGCCACCTCCGCCGTCGACCCGCAGATCGAGGCACAGATCCTCGCGGGCCTGCGCGAACGCGACGGCGCCGCCACCGTGGTCGTGGTCGCCTACCGGCGCGCCACCATCGAACTCGCCGACGAGGTCGTCTACATGGAGCACGGACGCATCCTGGCCCGCGGTACCCACGAGGAGCTGCTCACCACCTCGCCCGGCTACACCAGGCTCGTCACCGCCTACGAGCGCGCCTCCGCCGAAGCCGAGACGGAGCCGCTCCCCGAGGAGGCCGGGCCGCCCGACCCCGCCCGACGCAGCGACGACGCCACCGAGGAGACCAGCCGATGAGCGCACCCACCCGCACCGGGCAGCGGCCCGACCCCGGCGCGCGGCAGTGGCGGGAGGACGGCACCGCGGACCCGGTCCTGTCCCTGCACCGCTCCTCAGACAGCGCGATGGACACGGTCAAGCGGGGCCTCAGACTCTCCCCGGAGTTCGCCCGGGGGCTGTGGCTCACCCTGGTCTTCGCGGCCGTGGCCACCGCGGGCAAGGTCGTCGTGCCCGTCGCCGTCCAGCAGATCATCGACAACGGCCTGTCCGGGGCCGGGGGCCCCGACCTGGGCTTCGTCACCCGCATGGTGGCCGCCTGCGCCGCCCTGCTCGTGGTCACCATGGTCTGCTCCTACCTGATGAACGTGCGCCTGTACGGAGCCACCGAATCCGGCCTGGCCACGTTGCGCCGCAAGGCGTTCCGGCACGTGCACGACCTGTCCGTCCTCACCCAGAACAGCGAGCGCAAGGGCGCCTTGGTCTCCCGCGTCACCAGCGACGTCGACCAGATCAGTACCTTCATGCAGTGGGGCGGTATCCTCCTGCTGGTCAGCAGCGGCCAGCTCCTGGTCGCCACCGCCCTGATGGCGGTCTACTCCTGGCAGCTCACCATCGTGGTGTGGATCTGCTTCCTACCGCTGATGTTCGGCGTGCGCTGGCTCCAGAAGCTGCTGTCCAAGGCCTACCTCAAGGTCCGTGAGAACACCGGCGACATGCTCGGCGTCATCGGCGAGACCGTCATGGGAGCCGCCGTCATCCGCGCCCACGGCATCGAGGGGCGCACCGCCGAGCGCATCGACACCACGGTCCTGGCCACCCGCCGCTCCCAGATCCGCGCCCAGCGACTGTCCGTGGCGGTCTCACCCTTCGCCGAGATCGTCGCGGCCGTCGGCAACACCGCCGTGGTCCTCATCGGCGTCTGGCTCGGCCTGGGCGGCGACCTGACCGCCGGACAGCTCATCGCCTTCCTGTTCCTGATGACCCTGTTCATCCAGCCGATGATGATGGCCACCGAGATCTTCAACGAGGCGCAGAACGCCATCGCGGGCTGGCGCCGCGTCCTGGGCGTGCTCGACACCGCCCCCGACATCGCCGACCCCGGCGAGGCGGGACGGAAGCTGCCGCGCGGACCGGTCCGGGTCTCCTTCGACGAGGTCACCTACTCCTACCCCGAGGGCCCCGTCGTCCTGGACGACGTCAGCGTCGAGATCACCCCGGGGACCAGGGTGGCCGTGGTGGGGGAGACCGGCTCGGGCAAGACCACCTTCGTCAAGCTGCTCACCCGCCTGATGGACCCCGCCGAGGGCACCGTCCGGCTCGACGGCGCCGACCTGCGCGAGGTGGCCTTCTCCTCCCTGCGCAGCCGGGTGGTCATGGTCCCGCAGGAGGGCTTCCTCTTCGACAGCTCCCTGGGCGACAACATCCGCTTCGCCCGCCCCGAGAGCACCGACGCCGAACTGGAGGCCGCCATCACCGACCTGGGGCTCTCGGAGTGGCTCGACAGCCTCGCGCACGGGCTGGACACCCCGGTGGGCCAGCGCGGTGAGTCGCTGTCGGCGGGGGAGAGGCAGCTGGTCGCCCTGGTGCGCGCCTACGTCGCGGACCCGGACCTGCTCGTACTGGACGAGGCCACCTCAGCCGTGGACCCGCACACCGAGGTACGCATCCAGCGCGCCCTGGACCGGCTCACACGGGGGCGCACCTCCGTGACCATCGCGCACCGCCTGTCCACCGCCGAGGCCGCCGACCGGGTACTCGTCTTCGACGCCGGACGCATCGCGCAGAGCGGGACCCACAGCGAGCTGGTCGGCCAGCCGGGCGTGTACGCCGACCTTCACGCCTCCTGGGTGAGCTCCTCGGCCTGAACGTGTCTCTTCGGGGCTCCGCTCTGTCCGCCCGCCGCCCTCCACCACCCTCAACGGACACCTGCGGCTCCGGCCTTGCCCGGCCGTCGCCCTCACCGGCCCGAGGCCGCCCACCAGTGCGCCGCCAGCAGTTCGGCCACCAGGGGCTCCACCAGCAGGCTCACGTCCGGGTCGGAGTCGCCCGGATAGCGCACGGTCAGACCCGCCCCCGGCACGCGCTCACGGCCGGGGGTGGGCCCCACCGCCACGAACGCGCCCCGCAGGTGCCGCAGGTGCTCGGCGAAGCGCTCGTCATAGGCCGAGCCCGCGAACAGCAGCGCCCGGTAGTCCGTCACCGCCGCCAGATAGCGGTCGGTGTGCGACCACTCCCCGGTCTCACAGGCGTACGCCACTCGCACCGGCCCCTTGCGCAGCGCCCGTACCCCCTGTAGAGCCGACGCCATACGCTCGGCGGGGGCCACCAGGTGCACACCGTGCGGAGACTCCAGGACCCGGGCCGCCTGGGGCACCCACTCCGGCGCGCCCTCCAACAGCGAAGCCGTCGCGTTGGCCGCGCGGCGCAACAGCCCCGGGAGGTTCTTGCTGCTCCCCGACACGGGCGCGCCCAGGCGGTGTCCGAGCAGCAGGAGCAGGGCCAGAGCGTGCTGGTAGGCGCGACAGCCCAGACCGCTGGCCTCCTCACCCGCGTGCAGCGGCACCAGCAGATCGGCCTGGCGCCCCACCACGGCATCGACCGACGGGGCCAGCACGATCACCGGCGACCGCGCCACGTAGTAGTCCAGGGCCGTGTACAGCTCCCGCTGCCCGCCGCCCAGGCTCACCGCCACCACCAGCGTCTCCGGGCCCGCGGGCGGCTCCTCGGCGGAGGAGGAGAAATCCGCGTTCGCCGCGATCCCGGCCCGGCGCAGGCGCGCGGCCGCCACCTCGCACGCGTGCCGTGCCGCGCCCAGTCCCAGGAACCGCACCGAGGCGGGTTCGTCCTCCAACAGCGCGGGCAGCGCGGCGTAGGGGTCCCACCGGGGGAAGCGGTGGGCGAGCGAGGCCAGCACGTCGGGCTTGCCCGCCAGGTCGGCGGACAGGGACTCGGCGGTCACAGAACCCCCAGGGTACGAGGAAGAGGTGGTGACGGTACGGACGCACGAACTCTAGGACATGTACCGCGGTCCTTTCCTCCTGGCGCCCTCCAGGCACCACCCGGTGCGCGGCGCTCCACGGGCGGCCATAACCTGGGACCCATGAGCGTCACCAGCCTCGCCCCGGACATCGCCGCCCGTCTGAAGCGGAACCCGGACGGTCTCGTCCCCGCCGTCGTGCAGCAGCACGACACCGGGGAGGTACTCATGCTCGCCTGGATGAACGACGAGGCACTGCACCGCACCCTCACCACCGGCGCCGCCACCTACTGGTCGCGCAGCCGCGGCGAGTACTGGGTCAAGGGCGCCACCTCCGGCAACACCCAGCGCGTGGTCTCGGTCGCACTCGACTGCGACGGGGACACCCTTCTGGTCCGCGTCGACCAGAGGGGCGCGGCCTGCCACACCGGAGACCGCACGTGCTTCGACGCGGGGAGACTCCTGTGAGTTCCTCCACCCTCCCGGCCCGTGCGCGCCGGGAGTACGGCCTCGCCATGCTCGTCCTGGCCGCGGGGGCCGGACTCCTGCTCGCCGCGGCCGGACGCCACTGGGTGACCGGCCAGCTCAGCGCACCGGGACCGGTCGCCCCCGCCCCCGTCGACCTCACCGGCACCGACCTCACCGGAGCCCTGAGCGGCATCGGCTGGGCCGGGCTGGCCGGGATCGCGGGCCTGTACGCCACCCGGAACTGGGCCCGCCGCGCGGTCGGCCTCCTCATCGCCGTCGGCGGTGTGGCCGCACTCGGAGCGGTCTGGGACTCCACCCGCCCCGACACCCTCCTGGCCGCTGTGTCCGAGAACACCGCCGACGCGGCCGGTGCCGCGCAGGTGGCGGCCGACCCCCAGCTGTCCGCCCTCGGTCCCGCCATGGCCGTGGCGGGCGCCGTGCTACTGGTCGCCACAGGCCTGTTCGCCGCGGTACGGGCCCCTGTCTGGCCAGGTATGGGCACCCGGTACGATCGAGGCGCCGCACCGCGCGCGACCCGGGCCGAGACACCCTCCGACCTGTGGAAATCGCTGGACGCCGGTGACGATCCCACACTCGACGACTCCAGAGGCACCGCGTCCGCCAGTGCCGAGGAGGCGTCCGGGGACGGCACCTCACACGCACCGCTGGCAGCACGGCCAGCCGAACCGAAGGAGAACCCCTGATGGCCGACGAACACCACGAGGACCACGGCAATACCGTTTCCGCCTGGTTCCTCACCATCTCCTGGATCGTGGTGTGGAGCGTGGCCGCCGTCGCCATCGTCGCCATGAGCGGCGGTGTGATTCTGTGGACGGCCATCGCCCTGGGCGCCAGCGTCGTGCTCGCCGCGGTCGCCGGTGCCATGAAGAAGGCCGGCCTGGGCCGCAAGGAGGCCCGCCCCGTCCCGCCCACACGCGAGGAGTGGGAGGCCAGCCAGAAGGCGGCCACCGCGACGGCGAAGGCGTAGACGCTCCGGGGTTTGGCGGACCCGTAGCTTATGGCGAGTGAGCGGTAGGAAATGGACGAAGGTCCCATAAGACGGGTAGATTCACCCCACCGGTCCTGACGGTCGCGTTGGTTGTGTTCGGCGGGAGTCCCCCCGACCTGGCATTATTCGTTCCTTCCCGCGGCGTGTGCGATCCGGTGATCCAACCCTGTCCCATGTTGGACCGGCGTGCCGCCGGTGCGCCTCACAAACCCCTTGTTCGCTTTCTGAAAGTTGTACCGAGTATGAGTTATGGTCCCCCGCCCCCAGGCAACCCCGGCCCGCCGCCCCCCGGCGGCGGTTACGGCCCGCCCGGTGGCGGCTACGGCCCGCCCAGCGGCGGTTACGGTCCTCCCGGTGGCGGCTACGGCGGCGTGCCCAGCGGCCCTCCGCCGGACAACGGCCTGGTCTGGGCCATCGTCGCCATCTTCTGCTGCTGGCCCTTCGCCATCCCCGGCATCGTCAGCGCCACCAAGGTCAACGACCTGTGGAACCGCGGTGACCAGGCCGGCGCCATGGAGGCCCAGGCCCAGGCCAAGAAGTGGACCAAGATCGCCTTCATCTGCGGCGGTATCCTGTGGGTGCTCGTCATCGGCTTCTACGTCCTGCTTTTCCTCATCGGACTCGGCGCCGCGGCCAGCGCCCCTCCCTCCACCACCACGGGCTAGAGACAACCGGTAGGGCCCGGCCCCACCGTGCTTCGTCTGCCCCCGAACGCCTGGCGTTCGGGGGCAGAACCCTGTTCGTCCCCCGACCCCGTAGGCTGGTCCCGTGCACCCAAGCGAACCCCCTGAGAGCGTTCGGCCCGAGGCACCCGCCGCCCCCTCGCGGACCAAACGCCTCGAACAGCGGCTCCAGGCACTACCCCCGGTCGTGTGGCCCGCGGGGCTGGGCGCCCTCGGGCTTCTCGGAGCCACCCTCCTCCACTTCGTGGACCCCAACGAGCCCGGCAACTACCCCACATGTCCCTGGCTGCTGCTCACCGGCACCTTCTGCCCCGGATGCGGCAGCATGCGCGCGATCGCTCTGCTCACCCACGGCGACGTCCTCGGCTCCATCAGCATGAACCCCCTGGCGTGGCTGCTGCTGCCCTACGTCGCGGTGACCTACACGCTCTGGCTGGTCCGGACGGTCCGGCCGCCCACGAAACCGCCCAAGCTCACACCGGGCTGGTTCCTGTGGGGACTCCTCATCGTCATCACCGGGCACTGGGTCCTGCGCAACCTGCCCTGGTTCTCCTTCCTGGCACCCGGCGTCCCGCTGTTCCCGGGCTGGTAGCCGGAACCAGAAAGGGCTCCGCCAAGTCTGACCAGTCGAGCGCGGATCTAGCGTGAGACGAAGAGGCACCACGTCCCGGAAGGTGTGACCACATGAGCTACGGACCCCCGCCCGCCGGCGGTTACGGCCCCCCCGGCGGCTACGGCGGCCCGCCCGGATACGGCGGTCCGCCGTCCGGGGAGCCGCCCAAGACCTACCTCGTGCACAACATCCTCGGCATCCTCAGCTGCATGCCGGTCATCGGCGTCATCGGCCTGGTCTTCTCCCTCCAGGTCACCAGCAAGTGGCACATGGGGGACTACCTGAGCGCCGAGTCCTCGGCCCAGGTCGCCAAGACCATGGGCATCATCAGCCTGGTGCTCTTCATCATCGGCGCCGCCTTCCTCGTGCTCTACTTGGGGTTCTTCCTCCTGATGTTCGTCTTCGGGATGACCGCCACCGCCGTGGAGACCACCACCCATTGACCCTGGCCCCGCCCCGCGAACCGGGACGAAGCGCTCCCTTTCCCTCCGCGTCCTCCGTTCCCCACGGAGTGTCACGCGGGGGCGGCGGCTCCGCGGTCCCGACGGGTGGATACGATGACCAGCGACACGGTGCGGCGGCGGTGTCCGGTCCCGCCGCACGATCGCGGGCCCGCCCCAGGGGCCACCCCGCGACCGGCCCACTTTCACGAGGGAGCAGTAACTGGTGAGCGTGCTCGACGAGATCCTCGACGGAGTACGCGCTGACCTGGCGCAGCGGCAGGAGGACCTCCCCCTGGACCGCCTCAAGGCCCAGGCCGGAGCGGTGCCCACTCCGCAGGACGCCGAAGCCGCCCTGCGGCGCCCCGGCGTGCACGTCATCGCTGAGGTCAAGCGGTCCAGCCCTTCCAAGGGCCCCCTCGCGGCCATCGCCGACCCCGCGGCCCTGGCCCGCGACTACGAGGCCGGCGGCGCCACCCTGATCAGCGTCCTCACCGAGCAGCGCCGCTTCAGCGGCAGCCTCGCCGACCTACAGGACGTCCACCAGGCGGTCGAGACCCCGCTGCTGCGCAAGGACTTCGTGGTCAGCTCCTACCAGCTGTGGGAAGCCCGCGTCTTCGGCGCCTCCGCCGTTCTCCTGATCGTCGCTGCCCTACCCCAGGAGGCCCTGGTGTCCCTGGTCGAGCGGGCCCGCTCGCTGGACCTGATGCCCCTGGTGGAGGTCCACGACGAGGAGGAGATCTCCCGCGCCCTGGACGCCGGGGCCACCGTCATCGGCGTCAACGCGCGCGACCTCAAGACCCTGGAGGTGGACCGGGACACCTTCTCCCGGCTCGCCCCGCTCATCCCCTCCGACGTCGTCAAGATCGCCGAGTCCGGAGTACGCGGCCCGCACGACCTGCTGGCCTACGCCGGCGCCGGCGCCGGCGCCGTCCTGGTCGGCGAGAGCCTCGTCCGCGGCGGGAACCCGCGCGAGGCCGTCGCCGACCTGGTGACCGCCGGAGCCCACCCCGCTCTGCGGGACCGTAACTAGGGGCAGCCCGATGGGAACGAAGACACAGCACCTCAGACGCCGATGGCGATGGCTCTAGGGAGCCCGCGAACGTGAGCCGCGGGCTCCCGAGGCCGCGTTGACCCACAGCACGAACGCGCCGCCGGAGCCAGGCGGCGCACAGCCGGTCGGCGCGCGGACCCCGCGGCGCAAGGTCCGGGGGAGTCCCGCGGTCGGCCCTTCCAGGAGAACTCCCATGAGCCACGACCAACCACTGCCCGACCCGCACGGGCACTACGGCCGCTTCGGCGGCCGCTTCGCACCCGAGGCACTCATCGCCGCTCTCGACGAGGTCGCCTCCGAGTGGGAGAAGGCCAAGCAGGACCCCCAGTACCAGGCCGAGCTCGCCGAACTGCTCAAGGACTACACCGGGCGCCCCAGCGCCCTGAGCGAGGCCCGCAACTTCTCCGAGCACTGCGGCGGCGCCCGCGTCCTGCTCAAACGCGAGGACCTCAACCACACCGGCTCACACAAGATCAACAACGTGCTCGGCCAGGCCCTGCTCACCAAACGCATGGGCAAGACCCGCGTCATCGCTGAGACCGGCGCCGGACAGCACGGCGTGGCCACCGCCACCGCCTGCGCCCTGCTCGGCCTGGACTGCGTGATCTACATGGGCGAGGAGGACACCCGCCGCCAGGCGCTCAACGTCGCCCGTATGCGCATGCTCGGCGCCGAGGTCGTCCCCGTCACCATCGGCAGCCGCACCCTCAAGGACGCCATCAACGAGGCGTTCCGCGACTGGGTCGCCAACGTCGACCGCACCCACTACCTTTTCGGTACCGTCGCAGGCCCGCACCCCTTCCCCAAACTGGTGCGCGACCTGCACTTCGTCGTCGGCGCCGAGGCCCGCGAACAGGTCCTGGAGCGCATCGGCAGGCTGCCCGACGCGGTGGCCGCGTGCGTGGGCGGCGGCTCCAACGCCATGGCGGTCTTCGCGGCCTTCATCCCCGACGAGGAGGTGGCCCTGTACGGCTTCGAAGCCGGAGGAGAGGGCGCCCGGACCTCCCGTACCGCAGCCTCCATCACCGCGGGCAGCCCCGGCGTCTTCCACGGGGCGCGCACCTTCGTGCTCCAGGACGAGTACGGGCAGACCCTGCCCAGCCACTCCATCTCCGCCGGACTCGACTACCCGGCGGTGGGGCCCGAACACGCCCACCTCGCCGACACCGGCCGCGCCACCTACGAGCCGGTCACCGACGCCGAGGCCATGGAGGCCTTCCGGCTGCTGTGCCGCACCGAGGGCATCATCCCGGCGATCGAGAGCGCGCACGCCCTGGCGGGCGCCCGCAAACTCGGCGAGCGCCTCGGCCCGGACTCCGTCATCCTGGTGAACCTCTCCGGGCGCGGAGACAAGGACGTTGACACCGCGGCCGCCTACTTCGGCCTCGTGGACTCGGAGGGACAGGCGTGATGACCGCTACCGCACTGCAAACCAGGATCGCCGACGCCCGCCGGGCCGGGCGGGCCGCGCTGATCGGCTACCTGCCCGCCGGGTTCCCCGACGTGGAGTCCTCGATCAAGGTCATCGAGGCCATGGTGGAGGGGGGATGCGACGTCATCGAGGTCGGCCTGCCCTACTCCGACCCCATGATGGACGGCCCCACCATCCAGCGCGCCGCGGACCGGGCCCTGGCGGCCGGAACCACCACCGACGACGTGTTCCGCGTGGTCGAGGCCACCGCCGCCACCGGTGCCGCAGCCGTGGTCATGTCCTACTGGAACCCGATCGAGCGCTACGGCGTGGAACGCTTCACCGCCGGCCTGGCCAAGGCGGGCGGGGCCGGGGCGATCACCCCCGACCTCATCCCCGAGGAGGCCGACGAGTGGGTCGCCGCCTCCACCGCATCCGGACTGGACCGGGTCTTCCTGGTCGCGCCCTCCTCCACCGACCAGCGGTTGGCCCTGACCACCGGGGCATGCAGCGGCTTCGTGTACGCGGCCTCGCTGATGGGCGTGACCGGCACACGTACCCAGGTCGCCGACACCGCGGCCGATCTGGTGCGGCGCACCCGGGAGGTGACCCGCGACTCCGATCTGCCGATCTGTGTGGGCCTGGGCATCTCCACGGCCGCCCAGGCCGCCGAGGTCGCCGCCTACGCCGACGGGGTGATCGTCGGGGCCGGGTTCTGCCAGCGGGTCCTGGACGCGCCGGACCTGGAGACCGGGATCATCGCGGTCCGCTCCTTCGCCGAGGAACTGGCGGCGGGGGTGCGCTCGGGCCGCGGCTGAGCCCAGAGGGGCGCCACTGCACCCCGGCACCGGCGGGAGGCCGTTCCCCAACGGGGAGCGGCCTCCCGCCGTGTCGCCTCCACCGCCTTCCCCTGTTCGTGGCCACGGCGGGCAAAGGCACGGTTAGAAGGGTGAGAATCGGGTGAGAGGTCGTCTCCAGGGCCGCCGGCAAGCCAAGCCTCCGCGCCGGGACGTCCGGTGGTGTGATGGAGGTGCCCGCCGTCCGGGGGCACCGACCGCTTCGCCTCGGATCCAGGGCCCAGCGTCACCTACTCACTACAACCAGTAGGATCTGACGCGACACGTAGAGCTATCGAGTGAACACCGAAAGCGACACTCTGCCCCTAGGCCCCGAAGGCACACGCAATGGACACACCCGACCAGATCTCCGCCCCCGCCCCTGGTCCCGCACACGGATCGCGTTGGGCCACCGTCCAACCCTGGCTCACCCTCGCCTGCCGGGTCGGACTGGCCGCCGTCCTCGTCTACGCCGCCGTCTCCAAACTCCCCCCGGCCCTGTCCGTCCAGGCGGTCGAGGCCTACGACCTCTTCCCCGTGGAGATCGCCCGGCTCATCGGCTACACCCTCCCCCTGTTCGAACTCGCCCTGGCCGTCCTGCTCCTGGTCGGACTCGCCACCCGCTACGTCGGGGCCGTCAGCGCACTGCTCATGGTCGTCTTCATCGCCGGGGTCGTCTCGGCCATGGCCCGGGGACTGAACATCGACTGCGGCTGCTTCGGCGGAGGCGGTCAGGTCGAACCGGGGGAGACCACGTACGGACTCTCCATCGCCCGCGACATCGCCTTCGCGGCCATGGGCGCCCTCATCGCGGTGTGGCCCCGTTCACCCTTCGCCATCGACCGCGCCATCGGCCTGTTCCGGTGACCCCGGCACAACCCACCCACCGGCCGACCGTATCCAGCACCAGAAACAGGGGAAAGCATGGGGAGTGAAGCGCGCAAGCGCTCCCGCGAGAGGATCAGGGAACAGAGGGAGAAGGAGAAGCGGGCGGCCAAACGCAACAAGACCCTCCTCGTCGTCGGCGGCGCCGCCGCGGTGGTCCTGCTCATCGTCGGCATCGGCTACCTCGTGTTCAACGCCGACCGCAGGAGCGCCGAGTACGAGGGCGCCCTGGCACCGCGGGTCCTACAGGAGGACGGCAGCGTCGTCATGGCCCAGGAGGGGGCCCAGGCACCCGTCGTCGAGGTCTACGCCGACTACCAGTGCCCCGCCTGCCGCCAGTTCGAGCTGCTCAACGGCGACGTCCTCAAGGAGAACGCCGCCGAGGGCCGGGCCATCGTCCACTACCGGCCGGTGAGCATCTTCGCCGAACGGCCCGCGCCGATCAGCAGCAACTCGCTGCGCGGTGGGGCCGCCGCCCGCGCCGCCGCCGACCACGGCCGCTTCGTCCAGTACAACGACATCCTCTTCGAGAACCAGCCGACCGAGGGCGAGGAGGGCTTCACCCCAGACGACCTCAAGGAGTGGTTCGGCGACACCGACCCCTCCGACGAGCAGCAGGAGCAGTTCAACCAGCGCGTGGACGAGGAGGACGCCGTGGTCACCGAGTTCACCGGGGAGTTCTTCCCCGCTCTGACCGAGGACGCCGTGGAGCAGATCGGCGAGGAGAACATGGGCACCATGGTCCTGTCCGACCTTCTCGCCTGGGGTGCCGACCACGGCCACGACCCCTCGTTCCTGGAGGGCACCTACACGGGCCAGATCATCGAGGCCACCGGGAACGCCTACACTCGCTACAGCGGAGACAACGCGTTCCGGGCGACTCCCTCCGTCTACGTCAACGGCGAGTTGCTCGACAACAACACCTCCATGACCGCCCAGGGCCTCAACGAGGCGATCGCCTCAGCGGAACCCGGCGAGGTCGACACCCAGCCCATGGGCGACGGGGGTGGCGCGGAGTAGCACCCTGAAGACACCCCCGCACGCGGGGCGAACCCGAGAGCAGACCAGTGACATTGTCGTCGACAGCTTCCGAGGGCGCGGTCGAGTTCGGCCGTGCCCTCGCGGCCATCCCCAGCCCCCAGGTCAACTCCATCCCGATCGGGCCGCTGCAAATCCACTTCTACGCCCTGTGCATCCTCGCCGGGGTCATCGTCGCGGTGCTGTGGAGCGAGCGCAGGTGGGCCGCCATGGGAGGTGAGAAGGGCACCATCATGGACATGGCCGTGTGGGCCGTGGTCCTGGGCCTGGTCGGCGGCCGTCTCTACCACGTCATCAGCGACGCCCAGCTGTACTTCGGCGAGGGCCGCGAACCCATCCGCGCCCTGTACGTGTGGGAGGGCGGCCTCGGCATCTGGGGCGCCGTCCCCATGGGCGCCCTGGGCGTGTGGCTGGTGGCGCGCAAGCGCGGCCTGTCCATGTCCAAGCTCTCCTTCGCCATCGCCCCCACCCTCCCCCTGGCCCAGGCCCTCGGCCGTTGGGGCAACTACTTCAACCAGGAACTGTTCGGGCGGCCCACCGACCTGCCCTGGGCCGTGGAGATCACGCCCTACCCCGAGGGGCACCTGCGCCCCGGCATGGAACTCGGCGTCAGCACCTACCACCCCACCTTCCTCTACGAGTCGCTGTGGTGCCTGCTCCTGACGGTGCTGCTGGTCTGGGCCGGCCGCCGCTACGAGAACGCCCTCCAGGGCGGGCGCCTGTTCGCCCTCTACGTCATGGGCTACTGCGTCGGCCGGTTCTGGATCGAGTACCTGCGCGTGGACCCGGCCAACGACTTCTTCGGCATGCGCCTGAACAACTGGACCTCCATCCTGGTCCTCCTCGCCGCGCTGGCCTACTTCCTGTGGGCGGGCCGCCGCATGGACTCCTTCTCCAGCTCCGTCGTCCCCCACGGCCACGACGCCGGGACCCAGGTGTTCGGCCCCACATCCGACAGCGGAACCACCGACGACAGCACGGTTTACAGCGCTCTGGACAGCGAGGAATCGCGGGTTGGGACGTCCAGCACCAGTTCGGAGGGGGCGGGGACGGAATACCACCCGAGCCCTGAGCGATCTAATAGCGAGGGCTCGACCGAGCGGGAAGCCGAAGAGGGCACCGATCCCGGGGAGAAGCCCGAGTAGCCACAGGAAAGCCCCGTGAACCGGCCGTGTCCGGACACGGATCTGGGCGCCCCCTGTCACCTTCCGAGCAGACCACGGGTTGACGATTGAGAAAGACCGTGAGCAGAGCTGAGTCCGGGTACGGCCGCGCGGGCCGTCGCGGCGGTACACGCCGCGACGAGCGCACCTACACCGAGGACCACGCCGACGACTACGGCCGGGACGAGCACCAGGACGGGTACGACCCCGAGGAGGACTTCTCCGCGGAGTACGGACACACCCGCCCCGCCGACCCCGGCGACCGTGACGACGCCTACGTCGGCGACCGTGACGACGCCTTCGACGAGGAGCAGACCGGGGCCGAGGGCACCGGCCGCTCCTCGCGCCGCAGGAGCAGGGGCCGCGGAAACCGTGCCGCCGGCGCTTCCCGCCGCAGGGCCTCCGGCAACGGGCGCGCCGGGATGGACAAGGTCTCGGCCTTCTCGGCCTCCGCCATCAAGAGGGTGTCGGTCCTGGGCGACCGGCCCAACCAGATCGTGTACACCCTCGCCGAGCAGAGCAAGCGCAAGCGCGGTACCGCCGTGCTGGGCGTGCTGCTCGGAGCGTTCAGCCTCGCCCTGGTGTCCCTGCTGGGCCTACTGTCCTACCAGCTCTTCGCCGCTCCCGGCGGCAGCACCGCGGATGGTGAGGACTCGGTCGTGGCACCGCCGGACGGGCACAGCACCCTCACTCCGGAGATGTACCTGTCCGAGCCCAACCGCGAGGACACGTTCGGCCCCATCAACGAGCGGCCCGAGGGCGCCGAGCCGATGACCGAGGACGCCGTGTTCGGCGCGGTCAACGAGATCGGGCTGGACGACATGGAGCTGGAGCTGCGCCAGGGCTCGATCACCGACTCCTGCACCTCCCTGGTGTGGGGCGAGGAACTGGGGCAGAGCCTCATCGACGCCAACTGCACCCAGGCGGCCTCGGGCGTGTACACCGACGCCAACGAGCAGCACGTCGCGCAGTACACCCTGTTCGACCTGGCCAACGCCGAGGAGGCCGCCGAGGTCGAGCGGGCGCTGGACCCGACCAACGCCGAGAGCGGCGCCGGGTTCCTGCTGACCCAGACCGGCGACGAGGTCCCCGGCCTACAGGACGGCTACAGCCAGGCCAACTCCCAGGTCATGGGCCACTACCTGGCCGTGTTCTGGGTGGCCGACACCGACGGCTCCCAGCCCGGCGACAACACGGACATGGCGACCCTGAGCGTGGCCTCCATGAACGCGGCGCGCTACGTCTACGAAGAGGTCGTCTCGGTGGAACAGGCGGCGGAGCAGAGCGCGGAGTAGCCTGTCCCGCCTTGTCGGACGCCCCGATAGGATCTCGGACAGACCGGCCCGCCCACAGGGCCGTACCAGGCACGGCGAGAGGCCGGTCTGCCGAAAACGACCGGTCCGGTCCACGCAGGTGGGCCGGACCGCATCCTAGGAAAGGTCCACTGGGTGTCCCCTTCTGAACCGTCGGCGTCCGGACCCGCGGGACGTCGGAGGAAGAGCAGTGAGTCCGACGACGCGTCCGCGGAACGCTCCTCCCGGACGAGCGGGCGCCGCCGGACCGGCGGCCGCCGGAAGAAGGAGCCCAAGCGCTCCCTGATCGCGGTCCTGGCCGGAGCGCTCATCGTGGCGCTGATCGCCCTCGGCGCGGTGCTGTACGTACAGCTCGGCGAGGACGAGGACACCGGGCAGGCCGCCCGACAGACCCGTCCGGTCATGTACCGGGTGATCGACGGCGGCGGCATGAACGAGACCCTGGCCACCCGCGAGGCCGACGGCCGCCCCCTCAACGAGGGCGAGCTCTTCGAGAGCCGCAACGCCGAGATCTCCAGCCAGAGCATCGAATTCACGCTGCGCGACTCGGAGCTGACCGATGACTGCGCCGCCGCCGTGTGGGGCGAGTCGGCCCGGGCCGCGCTGGCCGAGGCCGACTGCACCCAGGCCGGGCGCGCCACCTACGTCTCCGACGGCTACTTCGGTGTCTCGGCCGTGTTCAACCTGGCTGACACCGAGGGCAGCCGTGCCGTCGCCGCCGCCCTGGCCGAACCCGAGGACGAGGAGGGACAGGAGACCGCGGGTCCCGAGACCGGCTTCGTGCTCGCTCCCTCGGGCGCTGCTCCCTTCGACCGCCTGGGACAGGGCTACAGCGCCAGCGACGCCATCGTCAGCGGCCACTACCTGGTCCTGGTGTGGGTCCAGCCCACCGACTCGGAGTCGGTGGAGGAGCGGGTCAGCCTCTCCAGCCCGCTCGTGGCACTGGCGAACTTCCGCGATCCGCTCTACCGGCGGATGGTGCAGCTCGACGACTCCGACGCCGGATCCGGGGACACCACGGGGGAGGGCGGCACCGGCACTGGGGAGACGGACACCGGCGGTACCGGCACGGGCGGTACCGGCACCGGGGAGACCGGCACGGGCGGCGCCGCCGGCACCGGCTGACACGCGTTCGCCCTCAGAGGGCCCTGAGGACTCCTCCTCCGGGCCCTCTTTCCGTGTTCCCCCGACGCCCGACGGCGATGCTCTTGCCCGGTCACCGCGCTAGACCGGTGCCTGCGCTCTGGCGATGAGATCGGCGGCCACATCCCGCAGCTCACCGAAACGGTGCTCGGGCAGGTCCAACAAGGTGTTCCCGCACACCCACCGCGGAGCCGCGGCCACCGCATGACGCGCGGTGCGCTTGTTGATGGGGCTCTCCCGCCGCGCCGCGACCTCCACCAGCCCGGTCCGCAGAGTCGTCGTGAGCTTGCCGTGCGCCCGCTCCTGTACGTGGACCAACAGCCTCTCCACCGCCGAGTCCGGCTCCGGGCGCCGGGTCAGCCGCACCGCCGTCAGGTCGTTCGCACCGAACCCGCGCAGGAACCGCACACGGAAACGCGGCTCCACCAGGGCACGCAACCCCCGCTGGCCCGCCTCATCGCGCACACACCCCGCCGACGAGGGCACCAGTACGTACACCGTGTCCCCGGTGGCCGCCAGCGCGGTGCGCGCCGCCAGCCGCTCCCACCCGCCAGTGAGATTGACCACCGAGCACCCGCTGTCGCTGGTGGGCGCGTCCATCCACGTGGACAGGCGCACCCGGCCCGACTCCGCCACCTGCCGCGGCCACTCGCCCACCAACGTGGGCTCCCGCCCCTCACCGGCCTCCTCGACCACCCGGTCGAGCACGGCGCGGGCCCGGTCCGCGTCCAGACCGCCCCGGGCCTCCTTGGCGTTGCTCCCCTGGCTGTACACGCGCGCGGCCTCCCCCGAAGACCCGGGCAGGGTGCGCGACAGAGGCCGCAACACATACAGATCCGAGGCGGCACCGATCGACTCGGCCCCGTGGTAGCGGTTGAAGTCCGGCCACACCGCCTCCATCAGCACGTCCATCCGAGTCAGCCGCGCCTGGGTGGCCGCGGCCAGCCTCGGGGTGGTCTCGCTGGCGCCGTAGGCCACCAGCACACGGCCCCGACGCGGGTCGGCCATCCCCTCCACACCACGTCGCACGAACAACTCCACCCCGTCCGGGGTGTAGGGCGGATCGGTGAACACCACGTCCGCGCAGCCGCGCACAGCGGACGGCAGGCCCAGGCGCAGATCAGCGGCGTGGGTACGCACCGGCACCCCCAGGGAGGCGGCCAGGGCGTCGATGTGGGCCATCACACGCTCGTCGATGTCCACCACCTCCGCCCGGGTCCCCGGACAGACCAGGGCCAGCGCGATCGAGGTCAGGTCGTGGTCGCCCACGCACAGCAGGGTGCGGTCACGCAGGTCGAAACGGGTGGACAACAGCAGAGCGCGGCGCAGCGCCGTCTCGGCGGTCGCGGACACGTGGTCCAGGTCCAGGTCGGAGGCGGGTCCCTCGGTCATGGCGCGCACCAGTTCGGCCATGGCCCGGGTGTGCTGGGGGAGCAGGTGGGCCACCGGGTCGGCCAGTTCCTCGGCGGCGGCCGCACCGGCGTAGTCCATGGGACGGGCCAAACGCACACGGCCCTGTCCGCCGCCGGTCTCGGCGACCACCTCACCGGCCTCCAGCAGGCTCCCGACCAGAGCGGACACGAGCGTGTGCGCCACGCCACTGTCCCGCACCAGATCGCCCGCGCCCCACCAACGGCCGTCCGAGAGCAGCGCCAGCACACGGCGCAGCCGGGGCGCGTCCACACCATGGTCGCGCAGCAGCCGGAACGCGGGCTCGGGAAGGGGAGGGGCGCTCTCGCCCGGAGGAATCGGGTGCATGTGCTGATCGTCCCACGCGCGGCGGGGTGCCTGTCGGCGGACAACACGCAGGTCGGAAGGTTCACCACCGATGAGGGGCAGATCACTCCACAATGGACTCCCGTCCCCCTTGGGAGCACGGTTAACACCGGGGTAATGTGAGGAAGCGGTGCACCACACCCGCATGCCCGGAGTGAGGACTCCGACCCCCGCGGTCGGCGCTCCGCCACCTCGGGAGGTTTAGCGGGACTCCCTTGTGGAAAAACCGGCTAGGCCAGCCCTCCTCGGGACCCGCCCAGAGGGGCCGTGCCCGCACCCGCGAAGGCGGCACGAACGGCGACCAACGGCGCACCGCAGCGCCACATGGTCTAGACCTGCGATTACCGTCGCGGCTGGACCGGCATGTATAAGGGAACCTGCCCGTTACGGGCGACCCCCGCCACCGGCGGCCACGAGGACGTGGCCGCACAACGGAGGCGGACACGGCACAGCCCACACGACGGGAACCGCCGCACACGCGGCACCACAACTTCATCCGCACGCAGCAGGGCCAATGTCGTCCCGGATGCGCTTTTCACGAAGCCAACGAAAGACGACAGGAGGGTAGATGCCTGCTGGCCAGGTGCGGCGTTCGTCCGTCCGAACGAACGCGGAAACCACTTCCCAGGGCCTGTACGACCCCGCCTTCGAGCACGACGCCTGCGGTGTGGGCTTCGTCGCCGACCTCACTGGACGTCGTAGCCACTCCATTGTCGAGAAGGCGCTGACCGTACTCCGCAACCTCGACCACCGCGGTGCCTCCGGCGCCGACCCCGACGACGGAGACGGCGCGGGTATCCTCACCCAGGTCCCGCACGAGCTCTACACCGAGGTCTGCGACTTCCCGCTTCCCGAGGCGGGCGCCTACGCCACCGGTATCGGCTTCCTGCCCGCCGACGCCACCGAGCGCGCCACCGCCATCGAGCGCATCAACACCATCGTCGCCGACGAGGGCCTGACCCTGCTGGGCTGGCGCGACCTGCCCTTCGAGCCCCGGTACAGCGGCCCCGCCGCCCGCCAGGTCATGCCCCACTTCGGGCAGCTCTTCATCACCGGCCGCCAGGGCACGGCCACCGAAGGCCTGACCGGTATCGACCTGGAGCGCCACGCCTACTGCGTGCGCAAGCGCGCCGAACACGAGACCGACGTCTACTTCCCGAGCCTGTCCCCGCGCACCATCGCCTACAAGGGCATGCTCACCACCCCGCAGCTGGAGCCGTTCTTCCCCGACCTGTCCGACCGGCGCTTCACCTCCGGCCTGGCCCTGGTCCACTCCCGCTTCTCCACCAACACGTTCCCGTCCTGGCCGCTCGCCCACCCGTACCGCTACGTCGCGCACAACGGCGAGATCAACACCGTCAAGGGCAACCGGAACATGATGCGGGCACGCGAGGCCAAGCTCGCCACCGACCTCATCCCCGGCCGTCTAGACCGGATCTTCCCCATCGTCGACCCCGACGACTCCGACACCGCCTCCTTCGACGACGCCCTCGAACTGCTCCACCTGGGCGGGCGCTCGCTGCCACACGCGGTGCTCATGATGATCCCCGAGCCCTGGGAGAACCACACCGAGATGGACCCGGCCGTCCGGGCCTTCTACGAGTACCACTCCACCCTCATGGAGCCCTGGGACGGCCCCGCCTCGGTGTCCTTCACCGACGGCACCGTCGTCGGCTCCGTCCTGGACCGCAACGGCCTGCGCCCCGGCCGCTACTGGGTCACCGACGACGGCCTCGTGGTCCTGGCCAGCGAAGCCGGCGTCCTGGACATCGACCCCGCCTCCGTCGTGCGCAAGGGCCGCCTACAGCCCGGCCGCATCTTCGTCGTCGACACCGCCCAAGGGCGCATCATCGAAGACGAGGAGATCAAGGCCGAACTCGCCGCCGAACACCCCTACCAGGAGTGGATCGACTCCGGCGTCCTGCGCCTGGCCGACCTGCCCCGGGCCCAGCCCGCCCCGGTCGCCGAACTCAACCTCGCACAGCAGGTGTTCGGCTACACCGAGGAAGAACTGCGCATCATCCTCACCCCGATGGCCCGCACCGGCGCCGAACCCATCGGGTCCATGGGCACCGACACCCCGGTGGCCGCGCTCTCCGAGCGCTCCCGCCAGCTCTTCGACTACTTCTCGCAGAACTTCGCCCAGGTCACCAACCCGCCCCTGGACGCCATCCGCGAGGAGATGGTCACCAGCCTGGCCACACTCCTGGGCGCCGAAGGAAACCTCCTCGACTCCCACCCGTCGTCCTCCACCACCCTCGACGGACGCCTCCGGCGCAGTTCTCACCCGAACAACACCCAGCGCCTCGTCCTGCCCACCCCGGTCGTCGACCAGGCCGAACTGGCCGCCATCGTCGCCGCGGGCAACGACAACCCGGCGCTGAAGAGCTTCACCGTCGACGGCACCTACCCCGTCGGCGGCGGCGGCGACGCCCTGTCCGCACGCCTGGAGCAGATCAACACCGAGGTCTCGGCCGCCATCGCCGACGGCGCCCACATCCTCGTGCTCAGCGACCGCCGGGCCGACGCCACACGCGCACCCATCCCCTCGCTGCTGCTCACCGGGTCGGTCCACCACCACCTGGTCCGCGAGAAGACCCGCACCGAGGTCGGCCTCCTCGTCGAGGCCGCCGACGTGCGCGAGTGCCACCACCTCGCCCTGCTCATCGGCTACGGCGCCTCCGCCGTCAACCCGTACCTGGCCCTGGCCACCGTCCGCGACATGGTCGAACGCGGCACCCTGGGCGGCATCGACGCCGACCAGGCCGTCCGCAACACCGCCAAGGCCTTCAGCAAGGGCGTACTGAAGGTCATGTCCAAGATCGGCGTGTCCACGATCAGCTCCTACACCGGAGCACAGATCTTCGAAGCCCTCGGCCTGGGCCAGGAAGTCATCGACCGGTGCTTCACCGGCACCATCTCGCGCCTGGGCGGCGTCGGCTTCGACGTCCTCGCCGAAGAGGTCGCCATCCGTCACCGCCGCGCCCACACCGCCAACCCCAACGCCCACCGGCGCCTGGAGGTCGGCGGCGAGTACCAGTGGCGCCGCGAGGGCGAACCGCACCTGTTCAGCCCCGAGACCATCTTCAAGCTCCAGCACTCCGCCCGCACCCGCAAGTACGACATCTTCAAGGAGTACACCTCCAAGATCGACGAGCAGGCCGAGAAGCTCATGACCCTGCGCGGACTCTTCCGCCTCAAGGAGGGCGTGCGCGAACCAGTGCCCGTCGAAGAGGTCGAGCCCGTCTCGGAGATCGTCAAGCGCTTCTCCACCGGCGCCATGTCCTACGGCTCCATCTCCGCCGAGGCCCACCAGACCCTCGCCATCGCGATGAACCGCCTCGGCGGCAAGTCCAACACCGGCGAGGGCGGCGAGGACCCCGACCGCTTCACCCCCGACGCCAACGGGGACCTGCGGCGCAGCGCCATCAAGCAGGTCGCCTCCGGCCGCTTCGGCGTCACCTCGCACTACCTCAGCAACGCCGACGACATCCAGATCAAGATGGCCCAGGGCGCCAAGCCCGGCGAGGGCGGCCAGCTTCCCGGACACAAGGTCTACCCCTGGGTCGCCCAGACCCGCCACTCCACCCCGGGCGTCGGTCTCATCTCCCCGCCGCCGCACCACGACATCTACTCCATCGAGGACCTCGCCCAGCTCATCCACGACCTCAAGAACGCCAACCCGTCCGCGCGGGTTCACGTCAAACTGGTCTCGGAAGCGGGCGTGGGCACCGTCGCCGCCGGCGTGTCCAAGGCACACGCCGACGTCGTCCTCGTCTCCGGGCACGACGGAGGCACCGGCGCCTCGCCGCTGACCTCCCTCAAGCACGCGGGCACCCCCTGGGAACTCGGCCTCGCCGAAACCCAGCAGACCCTGCTGCTCAACGGCCTGCGCGACCGCATCGTCGTCCAGACCGACGGCCAGATGAAGACCGGCCGCGACGTCGTCATCGCCGCCCTGCTCGGCGCCGAGGAGTACGGCTTCGCCACCGCACCCCTCGTCGTCTCCGGCTGCGTCATGATGCGCGTGTGCCACCTCGACACCTGCCCCGTCGGCGTCGCCACCCAGAACCCCGCCCTGCGCGAGAGGTACTCCGGCCAGGCCGACCACGTGGTGAACTTCTTCGAGTTCATCGCCCAGGAAGTCCGCGAATACCTCGCCCAGCTCGGCTTCCGCAGCCTGGACGAGGCCATCGGCGCCGTCAACCTGCTCGACACCGCCGACGCCGTCACCCACTGGAAGGCGCAGGGACTGGACCTGTCACCAGTCCTGCACGAGGTCGAACCCCGAACGGACGACCACCGCCTCCAGCAGCGCAAGCAGGACCACGGCCTGGAGAAGGCCTTGGACAACACCCTCATCCAGCTCAGCGAGGGTGCCCTGGACTTCGGCCAGCCCGTCAGCCTCGAACTGCCCGTACGCAACGTCAACCGCACGGTCGGCACCATGCTCGGGCACGAGGTCACCAAGCGCTACGGCGCCGACGGCCTGCCCGACAACACCATCGACGTGTCCTTCACCGGATCCGCGGGCCAGTCCTTCGGCGCGTTCGTACCCAGGGGCATCACCCTGCGCCTGTCCGGCGACGCCAACGACTACGTCGGCAAGGGCCTCTCCGGCGGACGCATCACCGTGCGCCCCGACGCCGGCTTCCAGCAGGCCGCCGAGAACCACATCATCGCCGGCAACGTCATCGGCTACGGCGCCACCTCCGGCGAGATCCTCCTGCGCGGGGTCGTCGGCGAACGCTTCTGCGTCCGCAACTCCGGCGCCCTGGCCGTCGTCGAGGGCATCGGCGACCACGGCTGCGAGTACATGACCGGCGGCAACGCCGTCATCCTCGGCCGCATCGGCCGCAACTTCGCAGCCGGAATGTCCGGAGGCACCGCCTACGTCCTGGACCTGGACCAGGAGCGCGTCAACACCGGGATGGTCGACATCGAGACCCTCACCGACGAGGACCGCACGTTCCTCACCGACGTCCTCACCCGCCACCACGCCGAAACCGGATCGACCGTCGCCGAACGCCTCCTGGCCGAAGGCGACACAGGACTCGACCGGATCGCCAAGGTCATGCCGCGCGACTACAAGCGCGTACTGCTCGCCCAGGCCGAGGCCGAGCGCGAGGGCCGCGACATCGACGAGGCCGTCATGGCCTCCGCGCAGTCCTGAGCGTCAGCGAACACGAAAGGAGGAAGAACACATGGCTGACCCCAAGGGTTTCCTGAAGATCACCGAGCGCGAGCTGCCCAAGCACCGGCCGGTCGACGTACGCATCCAGGACTGGCGCGAGGTCTATGAGGACTTCGACCGGGGAACCGTCACCAAACAGGCCTCACGCTGCATGGACTGCGGCATCCCCTTCTGCCACAACGGCTGCCCGCTCGGCAACCTCATCCCCGAGTGGAACAGCCTCGTCCACAACCACGACTGGGCCGAGGCCATCGAGCGCCTGCACGCCACCAACAACTTCCCGGAGTTCACCGGGCGGCTCTGCCCCGCCCCGTGCGAGTCCGCGTGCGTGCTCGGCATCAACCAGCCCGCCGTCACCATCAAGAACGTCGAGGTCTCGATCATCGACCGCGCGTGGGAGGAGGGCTGGGTCAAGCCCCTGCCCCCCGCCACCCGCACCGGCAAGAAGGCCGCCGTCGTCGGCTCCGGCCCCGCCGGACTCGCCGCCGCCCAGCAGCTCACCCGAGCCGGACACGACGTCACCGTCTACGAGCGCGCCGACCGCATCGGCGGCCTGCTGCGCTACGGCATCCCCGAGTTCAAGATGGAGAAGCGGCACATCGACCGCCGCATCGCCCAGATGAGCGCCGAGGGCACCACCTTCCGCACCGGCGTCGACATCGGCGCCGACATCACCGTCGACCAGCTGCGCGCCGACCACGACGCCGTCGTGCTCACCGGCGGAGCCACCGCCTGGCGCGACCTGCCCGCCAAGGGCCGCGAACTCGGCGGCATCCACCAGGCCATGGAATACCTGCCTCTGTCCAACCGGGTGCAGGAGGGCGACTACGAGCGCCCGGCCATCAGCGCCCGGGACAAGCACGTCGTGGTCATCGGCGGCGGCGACACCGGCGCCGACTGCGTGGGCACCGCCCACCGCCAGGGCGCCGCATCGGTCACCCAGCTGGAGATCATGCCCAAGCCGCCCACGACGCGGCCCGACAACCAGCCCTGGCCGACCATGCCGATGCTGTACAAGGTCACCAGCGCCCACGAGGAGGGCGGCAAGCGGATCTACTCCGTCAACACCGTCGAATTCCTCGGCGACGACCACGGCGACGTCCGCGCCCTGAAGCTGGTCGAGGTCAAGCGCACCGACAAGGGCTTCGAACCCGTCGAGGGCACCGAACGCGAGATCCCCGCCGAACTGGTCACCCTGGCCATGGGGTTCGTCGGCCCCCAGAAGGAGGGCATGATCGAACAGCTCGGCGTGGAACTGGACGGACGCGGCAACGTCGTACGCGACGCCGACTACCACACCACCGTCGACGGCGTCTTCTGCGCCGGTGACATGGGCCGCGGCCAGTCGCTGATCGTGTGGGCCATCGCCGAGGGCCGCTCCGCCGCCGCCGGAGTGGACCGCTACCTCACGGACGACAGCACACTGCCGGTCGCCATCCCGCCGACCGAACGCCCGCTCGTCTAGGAGAGCCGACCGAACGGACGAGAACGCGCCGGGCACGGGGACGGACCCCGCGCCCGGCGCGTCGCCGTGTCCGCTCCGCGGCACCGCGGACCCCGCGCCCGGTCAGACACGCGCCCGGCTGGACGCCACCCGCGTCCCGCGTCGCCACGCGAGGACGCCCACACCGATGATCCACAGCGTCGCGAGCATGGTGAACGGCACGAACAGCTCGAAGGACACGCCCGGGACCCCGGCGAACAGCAGGCCGCCGCCGACGAACCAGCCGGCGCACCCCACGATGCCGAGCCAGGTCAGGACCTTCGGGAAGTCGGTCGTGAACAGGTGCGCGACCGCGTGCACCAGCAGTGCCAGCCCCAGGAGCGCCTGGGAGAGGATCGAGACCGCCCCGGCGACCAGCTCCAGCACCCGGGCCTGCCCGATGAGGACCTCGGGAGAGGCGGTCCCGCCCGCCCACTCCCCGGCCACCTGGCCGATACTGAGCCCGTCGACCGCGTAGTCGACGGCGAAGACCGCGACCGCGACGACCAGGAGCGGCTGGGCGAGGCCGGCGACCGCCCGGGCGCGCTCACCGCTCACCGAGCGCGCCAGCGCCGCGAACGCGACCGCCCAGGCCAGCATGCCCAGGATTCCGCCCAGCCGCATCCACAGCCACGGGCGGTCGTTGACGTGATCGAGCACCGCCGCGGGATCGCCGCGCGGCACCTCGCCCAGCAGGGCGAACACGAGCAAGACGGCGGCCGCCCCCGCGACGGCGCAGCACGCCGCGGTCCTGAGCAGTAGCACTGTCGGCGTGCCCGGAGCCCCGGGCACCGTTGAAGCGTGTGTCATCGTTTCCGGCCTTCCACGAGGCGGCTGGCGAGATTCCCCGCCAGTCTCACCCGGACCGCAGCTCACCGGTATCGGGAAGGCACCCCAGACACACCTGACCCTCTCCCTAAGGGAACCGGCCACTGGCCGGCAAAAAGCCCCGACCGGGGCGGGCGCGAACCCCGCCCACCGCGGCACGGAGCGTCTCCGGGCGGTGCGGTCGGCGCGCACAGCCGCCCAGCACCGTCCACAGGCCCCACAACCCCTGGTTCGGCGGGCAGACGACTGGGATACTGGGAGAAACCGGGGCCCGCCAACGTAAGGGGACCGGACGATGATCTACCGACTGATCGCCGACACCGCCATGGTCGTGCATCTGGCCTTCCTCATCTACGTCGCCCTCGGCGGCTTCCTCGCCTGGCGCTGGCCCCGCTTCGTCTGGCCCCACGCCGTCTGCGCCCTCTACGGACTCGGCATCACCGTCATCGGCTGGCCCTGCCCCCTCACCCGCGTGGAGAACTGGTCCCGCGAACACGCCGGGCAGGCCGGGCTCCCCGAGGCCGGCTTCGTCGACCACTACCTCACCGGCATCGTCTACCCGGCCGAACACCTGCTCACAGTGCAACTCGCCGTCGCCGCCACCGTCCTCGTCTCCTGGACCGGGCTCCTCGTCCTCACCCGAAGACGCAGACACCACACCGCCACGAACCGCACGTAAATATCACGAATGGATCACTCGCCACCCATTCCCCCCACACGAACACCCACGTACCGTCGAAGACATGACCGTTGTGACCTGGGACTCCTTCCGCGCCGCGGAACACTTCACCATGCGCAGCGCCCGACTGATCGACCGACACCGCTTCGCCCACCTGTTCCGGAACGGACCCACCGAACCCGTCCGCTCAGCACTCGCCGCCTACCGCAACATCGACGGCGGCTACGGCAACGGACTCGACCCCGACCTGCGCGGACACGCCAGCCAGCCCGCCGTCACCGCGGTCGCCCTGCGCTACCTCGACGACCTCGGCCCCATCCCCGCCAGCCTCGGCCACGGCATCTGCCGCTACCTGGCCACCACCACCAACCCCGACGGGGGCCTGCCCCCCGTCCAGCCCAACATCCGCTACACCCAGTCAGCACCCTGGTGGCAACACCACGAAGACTTCTCCAGCGACCTCGGACTCACCGCACTCATCGCCGGATACCTCCACAAACACAACATCACCCACTCCTGGCGCGACAACGCCACCGCCTACTGCTGGAAACACATCGCCGCCCTGCGCTGGACCAACCCGCACGAAGCCATCGGCGTATGCACCTTCCTCCAGCACGTCCCCGACCGCCACCGCGCGGTCCACACCACCAACCGACTCCACCCCATGATCCGCGCGGTCATCGACACCGACCCCAAGCCCAGCGCCCACCAACACACCCACACGGCACTCGACCTGGCCCCAGCACCCGACCACATCACCCGACCGCTCTTCACCGACACCGAAATCGAACACAACCTCGACTTCACCGAACGGACCCAACGCCCCGACGGCGGCTGGGACACCATCGGACAGCACTGGGACACCGTCGCCACCCTCGAACACGAGGGCATGCGCACCATCCACTGCCTGCGCACCCTCCGCGCCTACGGCCGCGTCGGACCCTTCCTGCCACCACCGCGCCGCGACCACTGACCAGACCCGCCCGGCCCAGCCGCCCCGCCCGGCCCGGTCACCCGACCCCACGGCGCGTCACCGACCGCGCCCCCACCCCCGCGCACACAACCCAGGCACCTCCGTGCCCAACACCTCACCCACACACACCGTGTGCACCACCAACACCGCCACACCCCGCAAAGCACGCCGCGCCACCGCGCACGCCCCCACCTCCCACAACACACCCCCCGAAGCTGTCACCTCGACAGACAAAGCCCCCCACGCACCGACACGCGCACACCCCCACCACGAAGCAACACCCACAACCCCCCACGCAGCGGTCCGAACCATCACCCAGGGTGCCCAGAATTCGCCTTCTCGCAGCCCCGCATGCGTCCAATCGCAACCTGGTTTAGACCACTGCATCCCTCAGACGCTCTAGAGTGTTATGCGTGACACGTCGAGCAAAAATCGTCGCGACCCTCGGCCCCGCCACCTCGAGCCCGGAAACCCTCCGCAAGCTCGTCGACGCGGGACTGGACGTCGCCCGACTCAACCTCAGCCACGGAACCCACGACGACCACAGCGCCAGCCTCGCCAACCTCCGGCAGGCCGCTGAGACCGCGCACCAAGCGGTCGGAGTCCTCGCCGACCTCCAAGGACCCAAGATCCGCATCGGCACCTTCGCCGACGGACCCGTCGACCTCACCACCGGCGACGAATTCACCATCACCACCGACGACGTCCCCGGAGACAGCACACGCGTCTCCACCACCTACAAGGGACTCCCCGGAGACGTCCGCCCCGGAGACCGCGTCCTCATCGACGACGGCCGCATCGCGCTGGAATGCACCAAGACCACCAGCACCGACGTCCACACCCGCGTCATCTTCGGCGGCCCCATCTCCAACCACAAGGGACTCAACCTCCCCGGTGTCGCCGTCAGCGTCCCCGCGCTCACCGACAAGGACGAGCACGACCTACGCTGGGCCCTCCACCAGGACGTCGACATGATCGCCCTCTCCTTCGTCCGCAGCCCCGCGGACGCCGAAGAGTGCCACCGCATCATGGACGAGGAGGGCATCACCGTCCCCCTCATCGCCAAAATCGAGAAACCCCAGGCCGTCGAGCGCCTCCAGGACATCATCGAGGTCTTCGACGGAGTCATGGTCGCCCGCGGCGACCTCGGCGTCGAACTCCCCCTCGAAAACGTCCCCATGGTGCAAAAGCGCGCCGTCGAACGCTGCCGCGACAAGGCCAAACCGGTCATCGTCGCCACCCAGATGCTCGAATCCATGATCGGAGCACCCCGGCCCACCCGCGCCGAGACCTCCGACGTCGCCAACGCGGTCCTCGACGGCGCGGACGCCGTCATGCTCTCCGGTGAGACCAGCGTCGGCAAGTACCCCATCGAAACCGTCGAGACCATGGCCCGCATCGTCGGCGCCGCCGAGCAGGAATCCCTGCGCGCCTCGCACATCCTCAACCGGGTACCCGAAACCACCGGCGGGGCCATCGCCCGCGCCTCCGCGGAAATCGGCGCCACCGTCGGCGCCAAGGCACTGGTCGCCTTCACCATGTCCGGCGAGACCGCCCGACGCCTGGCGCGCTACCGCTCTCCCATCCCGCTGATGGCGTTCACCACCGAACAGACCACCCGCGGAAGGCTCTCCCTCACCTGGGGAGTCGAGAGCCACATCGTGCCCTGGGTCGACAACACCGACGACATGGTCCGCCAGGTGGAAAGCGAACTCCTCCAACTCGGCGACTACCACAAGGGCGACAAGATCGTCATCGTGGCGGGCAGCCCGCCCGGAACCGTCGGTTCCACCAACTTCCTGCGCGTCCACCGCCTCGGCGACGCCGTGGCGCTCGAAGCGCAGTAGGACCCAGGCGCCCTCCCCACAGGGCGCCCACAGACGTGCCGCATCAGGTCCGGCCCGGCAGGAGAAGGCGTATGAGCCGCGCCGCCCCACCGGGCAGGACCAGATGCGGCCGACGTTTTTCCGGCAGGCCCTCAAGCCCCTCCACGAGCCCCGGCTAGGGCTCCTGGCCGGTCGCCGTGCCGCCCTCGGGAAGAACCCGCTCCAACGGCATGTCCCACGGCAACAGGTTCCACGGACTCCGGGGATCCTCCGTCAGCAGCCCCAGCGCCGTCCACACCCGGTCCGTGTCGGCGTGATCACCCTCCACACCCTTCCCGGGCCACAACAGGTACCCCGCGTGGAAGGCCATGGACAACTGCTGCCACGACGAGTACCGGCGCTGCAGGTCCGAGGCCACCCGCCGCAGCAGGTTCTGCGTCTCCACCGGGCTCAGCCAGTCCAGCGAAGCGCCACCGCACACCAGCCGGATCACGTGCACCGACTTCCACCACTGGTAGGCGCCGATGAGCACGGTCTCGTCCGCCTCCGCCACCCCCGTGACCGCACGCAGTCGGGCCACCTGGTCACCGGTCAGACGCACATGCGCCCCAGTAGCCCCCCCACCCTGCTCCAGGGGAAGACGCGACCTGGCGATCCCGCCGCGCAGGTCCACCACCAGGTCCAGCGTCGAACCGCTGTGCAACTCGTCGAGCAGGGCCTCAACGGCCTCACGCAGCGACTCGCGACCGGTCACCCCCCACTGGTGTTCCAGCATGCGCCGGTAGCGGCGACGCAACGAGGGCCGGGCGACCACGTCCCACGGCTCGGCCAGCGCCACCCGGAACGGCGCCGCCACGGCCGCGGCCCAGCGCTCGGTACTCAGAGGAGCGTCGGGATCCTTGGTGCGCACCGTCGGGGACTCCCGGGCACCGATCACCAACTCGGCGAAGGAACCGGCGACCAGCGCGACGACGGGCAGGAACGCCCACCCCGGCTGGCCGACGGCCACGAGCAGGACGATGAGCAGCGCGAAGGGGGACAGCAGCCACGGCTGGCGGCGTTGGGAGCCCCAGGCCACCACGACCCAGGCGCCGATAACCAGTGCGCCGACGATCCCGGCCACCGCGGTCAGCACCCGCTGCTCCTCTCCTGAGAATTCGTATCCGAACTTCAAGGATCAGGGAGGCGCGCCCGCATGAGCGACCGAACTGACGGGTTGTATTCAGGTTGTGGCCGTGATGTGACCGCTTCAGCCCAGTTGTCCAGTCATAAAGTGACAAACGGCCCATTTGGGGCGGTACTGGCCGGGTAGTTACGGAGGTTCTGGCCCGTCTGCCCGAGCCCCTCAGTACTTGGGCCCCACGAAGGTGTCCATGCGCGCCACAGCGGCCTTCTTGGCGACCGACACGATGATGGCGTCCTGGTGCGGGGGTTTGGCTTCTATGCGGTTCTTCCAGGGGATGTCGAGACGGTCGAGAGCGTGGGTGTACAGGTCACTGATGTCCCGCGAGGTGTTGCAGAAGAAGTAGCGCGGGTACTCGTAGTACTTCCACGCGCCGGCGACTCGCTTGCGCACGCGGTTGGAGACGCGACACCCGTCGGAGTGGATCAGTCATCGGATGAATCCCTTGGGATGTTCGTCGACGATCCTCTGCTGCCAGGATTCCAGCGCGATCCTTCGAGAGTGCTTCATCCCCCTGCCATGTTGGGGAAAGATGCACCGCCAGTGCTTCGACGTGGCCTTGACTTCGGTAGACCCTTGGCGCTGGACGCGGAAGACGCCGACGGGGAAGACCTTGGGTATGGCAGCGGCGCACTCCTCCATGACGCCGGGCCATGTGTCGCAGCAGATGATGGAGAGGTAGTCGACGCCGTTCCGTACGCCGCCGATGTACCCGTCTCCGAGATAGAGGCCGAGGAGGTAGGCATAGGAGCCCGGATCGGGGGCACCTGTCCCGCAAAACGGGCAGTAGACGGTACGGTCAGCCTCCGCACGAGCAGTTCGCCGGTGGCCGTGGCGCCAGTGGCTGATCGCCTGCACGGAGACACCGCACTGCGCCGCGATGGCCTTGTCGGTCAGTCCCAGGGCTTTGAGTCGGAAGGTTTCGTCGACTACTTCGCGTGAGTACATAGCGTGAATACTCGCTCACGCTAGTGACAGTCCGTCGATGGCTCCACTGCGGAGGGATGAGATGCCCGAAATGACAAGAGCCGCCCTCTTTGGCGGCTCTGTGTCTCTGTGCCCTGAGTGGGATTCGAACCCACACTTTACGCCTTTTGAGGGCGCCGTCTCTGCCGTTGGACTATCAGGGCTGGGGAAGTTTGTCAAGTCCTTCTCTGGTTTTTTCTTCCTCCGGGATGAACACTACTCCACCAACGGTGATGTCACAATTGACGCGCAGTGCCGGTCCCGGCGGTCTGCATCCTATCGGATCTCGGTAACCTCGTGTACGTGACGAGGACGCAGAGCCGTGTGGTGATCGCGGAAGACGAGGCCCTGATCCGCCTGGACCTCAAGGAGATGTTGGAAGAGGACGGTTACGCCGTCGTGGGCGAGGCCGGTGACGGGGAGACCGTCATCCGTCTTGCCCGAGAGCTCAAGCCGGACCTGGTGATCACCGACATCAAGATGCCGGTGCTCGACGGCCTCTCGGCCGCCGAGCGCATCGCGGAGGAGAGGATCGCCCCCGTGGTGATCCTGACTGCCTTCTCCCAGCGCGAACTGGTCGAGCGGGCACGTGAGGCCGGGGCTATGGCCTACCTGGTCAAGCCGTTCAACAAGACCGACCTGGTGCCCGCCATCGAGATGGCCACCTCCCGCTACGCGGAGTTGGCCGCGCTGGAGTCCGAGGTCAGCAGCCTCCAGGACCGCCTGGAGACACGAAAGCTGGTCGAGCAGGCCAAGGGGCTGCTTCAGAGCCGCCACGGGATGAGTGAGCCTGAGGCGTTCCGGTGGATCCAGAAGAACTCGATGGACCGGCGCCTGACCATGCGCAAGGTCGCAGAGACCGTTGTCGAGACCCTCGGGGGTAGTAAGTAGCGCTTACGGTTCCACCCCGTGCAACCTGAACAGGGGGCCGCACCCGGACCGGGTGCGGCCCCCTGTCGCTGTCCGGGGGCTTGGCCTCCCCGTGCCGTCCGGGGGGTTCATGTGTCCTTTCGAGCACGAAGAGTGCGTGCGTATGTGCAGATCAGGCTTGTACGGGAGTGAAAACAAGACAGATGTCCAAGGTCAATCCGCTGCAGGTACCAGTTTGATCTCGTTTGCGCACAATGGGGTGACGGTTGGATCACGTGGCTTTAGGCATGCTGAACGACCTGCCTAAATCGGGCTAAACTCACCGCACCGAACAGCAAAGGACAGCGGTGGCGAATGCGCGCATTCGGCACCGCCACCCTCAGATGCGCAAGGAGCGCGCGTGCGCACACGTCTCGTGACCGTGCTGCTCGCCCTGATCACCGCCATCCTGGTGATCCCCGGGCCAGCGGCGACGGCAGACGAACAGGGCGGTGAAGCGCTGCACGGTCAGATCCTCAACCCGGATGATCGGGATCAAGGTGTCGAAGGCATCGGGATCGCGGTCTTCGACGGTGAGGACGAGATCGGGGCGGCCGAAACCGACTCTGATGGAATGTGGGAAGTGGAGCTGCCCGAACCGGGCACCTACCGCGTCGTGGTGGACCAGGAGTCCGTCCCCAGTGAGTTCGTCGTACGAGAGGGCATCGTCGTCGACGGCGAAACCGAGGTGGAGGTCGAAGCCGACGATCAGCGCCCCCTCATCATCGCGCTGGAACGTCCGGGTGAGTCCGACGACGGCTCCGCCTCCCCCTCGGAGGAGAGCGAGGACTCAGACGCCGCGGCCGGGGACGACGAGGCCATCGAACCCACGACGGACGGGGGCACCTCCTTCGGTGAGCGGTTCGTCCAGCTCACCGCGGCGGGCCTCCTGTTCGGCCTGGTCATCGCGGTTTCGGCGATCGGGCTCTCCCTGATCTTCGGGACCACGAAGATGATCAACTTCGCCCACGGCGACATGGTGACCTTCGGTGCGATGGCCGCTCTGGTCTTCAGCACCGGTGCCGCGGGCCTGGGCAACTCCCTGCTGGCGATCTTCGCCGGCCTGGGCGGCGCGGTCCTTCTCGGCGGCTTCATGGAGCACAGGCTGTCCAGGCCGGTGCTGATCACCGCGCAGTGGACGTTGATCTTCGGCGGTATCGCGCTGGCCACCGTCCTGGGGGTGATGGGCGACTCGGTGGGTTGGAGCGTGCCGCTGTGGCTGGCCGCCGCGGTGGCGGTCCTGATGGGCGCGGTGCTGGGTGCGTCGATGGAGCGCTACATCTGGCGCCCGCTGCGGCACCGCAACGTCGCGCTGATCCAGATGTTCATCGTCTCGATCGGTCTGGCGCTGGTGCTGCGCCATGTGGTCCTGGTGCTCTTCGGGGCGGGGCGCAACCGCTACTCCGGCTTCCAGATCCAGGACCTGGTGGAGATCGGCCCGGTCTCGATGGCCCCCCGTGACCTGACGATCATGGCCGTGGCGGTCGTGGTCCTGGTGGGCGTGGCCTGCCTGTTGCAGTTCACCCGTATCGGCAAGGCGATGCGCGCGGTCTCGGACAACCGGGATCTGGCTGAGTCCTCCGGTATCGACGTGGACCGGGTCACGCTGTACGTGTGGGGCCTGGGCGGCGGTCTGTCCGCGCTGGGCGGTGTGCTCTACGGGCTCAACCAGGTCGTCGAGTACGAGATGGGCTTCCGGCTGCTGCTGATGATGTTCGCCGCGGTGATCCTCGGCGGTCTCGGCACTGCTTACGGCGCGATGGTCGGCGGTCTGGCCGTCGGCCTGGTGGCGATGCTGTCCACCCTGTGGTTCCCGTCCCAGCTCATGCAAGCATGGGCACTGGCCCTGATGATCCTCATGCTGCTGATCAGGCCTCAGGGCCTGCTCGGTCGGCGCGAGCGGGTCGGCTAGGAGAGACACGATGGATATTCTTTCGATCCTTGCCGAGTCCACCCGATCGGCGCTCGGCCCGATCGCGGCGATTTATGCGCTCGCCGCCATCGGACTCAACTTCCACTTCGGTTATACGGGGTTGCTCAACTTCGGCCAGGTCGGCTTCATGCTGGTGGGTGCCTACGGTGTGGGTATCAGCGTCGCGGTGTTCGACCTGCCGCTTCTGGTCGGTTTCGGTGTCGGCCTGCTGTGCGCGTTCGTGTTGGCGCTGTTGTTGGGCGTACCGACGCTGCGCTTGCGGGCGGACTATCTGGCGATCACGACGATCGCGGCGGCGGAGGTGCTGCGCCTGGTGTACCGGGCGGGCTTCGCCGAGCCGCTGACGGGCGGTGTGTACGGCCTCCAGAACCTGGCGTCGGATTTCCGTGTGCTCAACCCGTTCGACGGGGGTGCGCGTTACGGTTTCGGCCCGTTGTCCTACAACGGCAACCATCTGTGGGTGCTGGTGGTGACGTGGACTCTGGTGGCCCTGATGGTCGGTGTGACCTGGATGTTGATGCACAGTCCGTGGGGGCGTGTGATCAAGGGCATCCGGGAGGACGAGGACGCGGTCCGCAGCCTGGGCAAGAACGTGTTCGGGTACAAGATGCAGGTGCTGGTGCTGGGCGGTCTGGTCGGTGCGCTGGCGGGTTGCATGCTGGCGGTGTACCAGGCCTCGATCCAGCCGGACCAGTTCAAGCCCCAGGTGACGTTCTTCCTGTGGGTGATTCTGCTCCTGGGCGGTGCCGGGCGTGTGTTCGGCCCGGTTCTGGGTGCGATGGCGTTCTGGTTCCTGATGACCTTCACCGACGGTGTGCTCAAGGGCTTCGGCTCCATGGGCTGGCTGCCGTTCCTGTCGGGTCCGGACTACGGTGCGATCCAGTTGGCCTTCGTGGGCCTGTTGCTGGTGCTGCTGATCGTCTTTCGGCCTCAGGGCATCATCGGCGACCGCAAGGAGATGCTGATCAATGTCAAGTGATGAGACGAGTGCCGGCGTGGACCGTATGGCCGGTGCGGAGCCGGTGCCCGGGTCGGCCAAGCCGGACCCGGTCCTGGTGGCGGACGGTGTGCGGCGTTCCTTCGGTGGCCTGACGGCTGTGGACGTGGAGCACCTGGAGGTGCAGCGCGGCACGATCACGGCGTTGATCGGTCCGAACGGTGCTGGTAAGTCCACGCTGTTCAACCTGTTGACCGGTTTCGACCGGGTGGACGGGGGCCGGTGGACGTTCCAGGGCAGGCCGGTCAACGGCAAGAGCGGTCACCGGGTGGCGCGGTCGGGGATGGTGCGGACCTTCCAGCTGACCAAGGCGCTGACTCGTATGACGGTGCTCGACAACATGTTGCTGGGTGCTCCCGGTCAGTTCGGTGAGCGGATGGCCGGTGCGTTCCTGCGTCCGGTGTGGCATGGGCAGGAGCGGGCGAACACGCGGCGCGCCATGGAGTTGTTGGAGCGCTTCAAGCTGATCGACAAGCGCGATGACATGGCGGGTTCGCTGTCCGGTGGGCAGCGCAAGCTGTTGGAGATGGCGCGTTCGCTGATGACCGATCCGACCATGATCATGCTCGATGAGCCGATGGCGGGTGTGAACCCGGCGCTGGTGCAGTCGTTGCTGGGCCATATCACGTCGTTGCGCGATGAGGGCAAGACGGTGCTCTTCGTGGAGCACGACATGGACGTGATCATGGGGATCAGCGACTGGATCGTGGTGTTGGCTCAGGGCCGGGTGATCGCGGAGGGGAGTCCTGCCGATATTCGGTCCAACCAGCAGGTGATCGACGCCTACCTGGGTGCCCAGGAGGATGAGACGGCTGTGGCCCGGGAGGGTGACGATGACTGACAACGCGAATCTGCGGCCGGAGCCGGGGGAGGTTCCGGCGGAGGCCGAGGAGGTCGCGGTCACCCAGGAGCACCGCGAGGAGGTTCTGGAGCACGTCGGTGCCGAGGAGCCGGAGGTGGGTGGTCCGCTGGACTATCTGCTGTTGGCCAAGGACGTGGTGGCTGGTTACGTGCCGGGGGTGAACATCCTCAACGGGTGCACCCTGACGCTGACCGAGGGCGAGGTCGTGGCGATCATCGGCCCGAACGGTGCGGGCAAGTCCACGCTGATCAAGACGGTCTTCGGGCTTCTCCCGGTCCGCGGGGGTGATCTGACGCTGCGGGGGAGCAGTATCTCGGGTCTGCCGGCGCACGGTCTGGTGGAGCGGGGCGTGGGTTACGTCCCGCAGACGCGGAACGTGTTCCCGTCGTTGACCATCGAGGAGAACCTCCAGATGGGGGCGTTCCTGCGGCCGCGTACCTTCACCGAGCGGTTCGGGGTGGTGGCGGGGTTGTTCCCGTTGCTGGCTGATCGGCGCAAGGCCAAGGCGGGGTCGCTGTCGGGCGGTGAGCGCCAGATGGTGGCCATGGGGCGTGCGCTGATGATGGATCCGGCGGTGCTGTTGTTGGACGAGCCGACGGCGGGTCTGTCGCCGATCTACCAGGAGGAGGTCTTCCAGCGGGTCAAGGAGGTCAACGAGACGGGTGTCTCGGTGGTCATGGTGGAGCAGAACGCCCGCCGCTGCCTACAGATCTGTGACCGCGGCTATGTGCTGGACCAGGGGCGTAACGCGTACACGGGCTCGGGCGCGGACCTGTTGGAGGATCCGAACGTGATCGAGTTGTACCTGGGGACGCTCGCCAAGGGGTGATCCGCGCGAGGGTGTGGGGCGGGGCCCGTGGTGGGTTCCGCCCCCTCTTTTGTCTGCCCTTTTTGGTGCTGTGGGGGGCGGGTGTTCTGTTGGTGGGTTTGTGCACAGGTGCCGGTGGGGAGATGGCGTCACGGGGCCGGACAAATTACCCTGGTGGAACGAGCACGTCCGTGCTTGGCCGAGGCCCCGCCCACACCGTGGAAACGGGCGGCGGGGAGAATACGGCTGCGGCACGGCGACACCGGTGGCGGTCGGACAGGAATGTCGGGCCAGTGCCGGGTGTTGGGATCCGTTGAAGGGGACGGGACCCGCCGCGGCGGGCCGGTCCCAGACGCGACCGAGGGGTCGTCAGGCTAGCCGCAACCCCTTTCAGAGGAGCTTTACAACATGACGGTTCAGAGCGAGACCACCGAGGGGATCATCCTCACCGACGAGGCGTCTGCCAAGGTCAGGGCGCTCCTTGAGCAGGAGGGGCGGGACGACCTGCGCCTTCGCGTGGCCGTTCAGCCCGGTGGTTGCTCGGGGCTGCGTTACCAGCTCTACTTCGACGAGCGCGACCTGGACGGCGACGTCGTCGCCGATTTCGGCGGTGTGGAGGTCGTTACCGACCGGATGAGTTCCCCCTACCTGATCGGGGCCCAGATCGACTTCGTCGACACGATCGAGAAGCAGGGGTTCACGATCGACAACCCCAACGCCACCGGTTCCTGCGCCTGCGGTGACTCCTTCAACTAGGGGCGTCGGGCGGACCGGGGCCGGAGAGCTCCCCGCCTCGGCTGGGTCCGGGGCAGCGGTGTCGGGGGAGGGCGGTTCTTCCGCCCTCCCCTTCGCCGTGTCCGGGCCCGGGGGTGTTCTCCGGGGCTGGGCGGCGAGTGATGCTTCGGCGGTACTGGATACTCTGGGGCAGTCCGAGCCGGGCTTGCCTCGGCCATATCCGCATCCCGTCCGGTCCCAGACCGACACCTCCCATCAAGGAGCCTTCGTCCCGTGCGTATAGCGGTTGCCGGATCCATCGCCACCGATCACCTGATGTCCTTCGAGGGGCGGTTCGCCGAGCAGATCATCCCCGAGCAGATCCAGCAGTTGTCGCTGTCCTTCCTGATCGATGAGCTGGATGTCAGGCGCGGCGGTGTCGCGGCCAACATCTGCTTCGGTATGGGCCGGTTCGGCCTGGACCCGGTTCTGGTGGGTGCGGCCGGGGCCGATTTCGAGGATTACCGTGCCTGGCTGGATCGCCACGGTGTCGACACCTCGGCCGTGTACATCTCCGAGTTGCGCCATACCGCCCGGTTCATCTGCACCACGGACCGGGACCAGAACCAGATCGCGTCCTTCTACGCGGGTGCCATGGCCGAGGCCCGCAACATCGAGTTGCAGCCGATCGCTGAGCGTGTGGGCGGGCTGGACCTGGTGCTGATCGGTGCGGACGATCCGGAGGCCATGGTGCGCCACAGCGAGGAGTGCCGTACGCGCGGCATCGCCTTCGCCGCCGACCCCTCCCAGCAGCTGGCCCGGATGGAGGGTCCGCGGGTGCGTGCCCTGATCGAGGGCGCCTCGTTCCTGTTCACCAACGAGTACGAGAAGGCCCTGGCCGAGCAGAAGACCGGCTGGTCCGACGCCGAGGTCCTGTCCCGGGTCGGCACCCGTATCACCACGCTGGGGGCCAAGGGCGCCCGTATCGACCGCGAGGGTGAGCCGAGCGTGCACGTGCCCGCCGTGACGGTCGGTGATCTGGTGGACCCCACGGGTATGGGGGACGCTTTCCGTGCGGGTTTCCTGGCGGCCCATTCGTGGGGGCTGTCCCGGGAGCGCGCCGCCCAGGTGGGCAACACCACCGCGGCGCACTGTCTGGAGGCTGACGGTCCGCAGGAGTACACGCTGACCGCTGCCTCCCTGCTGGAGCGTCTGGAGAAGTCCTACGGGGCCGGGGCCGCCGCCGAGGTCGAGCCCTTCCTGTAGGCGGCGCCCGGTCGGCGGCTGGTGCCGTCGGGGTGCCTCCTTCGGGCTTGGGAGTGCTCGCGGGTTCGCGTTCGCTGGTTGGGGTGGTGTCCGCGAGCCCGTAGAGTAGTGATTCGCGACCCGCACGACCCGGTCCGTGGACCGGGCCGCGCCCCGAACGGCCGCCGCTCCCAGGGGCTGGCGGCCAGCACGGGGAGCCCCGTGCCCTCCGGTGCGCTGAAACGCGTGCCGGTGACCTAGCCCAAGCCGTTCGCGCTGGGTCGCCGCGACGGTGGGGAACCCGTCCCGATCACGTGCTCTGGCGCGTTGTCGTGGGCTCGGGCGCCTTGAGCGCCTCCCAGATTTAGGCCAGCCTTACCTGGGATTCCCTGATTAAGCCTGAAAGGACATTGCATGCGCTACACCGGACCGAAGGTGCGGTTGTCCCGGCGCGCCGGCACTCCGCTGACCCGTAAGGCGGTCAGCTACTTCGAGAAGCGCCCCTACCCGCCCGGTGAGCACGGCCGCCGTGTTCGTCGCAACAGCAGCGACTTCGCCGTCCGCCAGGCGGAGAAGCAGAAGGTGCGCTGGTACTACGACCTGACCGAGAAGCAGCTGCTGCGGGTCTACGAGGGTGCCAAGAAGCGTTCGGGCCGTACCGGTGAGGAGATGCTCGCCGAGCTGGAGCTGCGTCTGGCCACGGTCGTGCTGCGCTCCGGTCTGGCCTCGTCGGTCTACGCCGCCCGCCAGTTCGTCAACCACGGCCACATCACCGTGGACGGCAAGAAGGTCGACATCCCGTCGTACCAGGTCAAGCCGGGTCAGATCGTCAGTGTTCGGGAGAAGTCCCGCAACATGGTGCCCTTCGTCGAGGCCGCCGAGGGCATCCACGCCGACGACAAGATCGCTGGCTTCCTCGCGGTGAGCCACAAGGACCTGCGCGTGGCGGTCATCGACCGTCCCAAGCGTGAGCAGATCCCGGTGCCCTTCGACGAGCAGCTCGTCGTCGAGTTCTACGCCCGCTAAGCACCCCCTGTCGGGCAGCTCCCGCGAGTGTCCCCCCGTGGACGCCGGGGGAGCGGGGAAGGCCGTGCGGACACCTCCGCACGGCCTTCCCCTTGTCGGGTCCCGCTCACCCGGACCGTCCGGTGCCCTGGTCGGCGCGCGGTGGTGCATTCCGTCACGCGCACAATTCGGTGTGGCATAAATTGTTATCCCACCGGAACCAAAACCGTCCCGGTCTCCCGGGGCCGGGTTTCGGGCCCTTTCCGGCCCCCGGATCGGGTCCTTGGCCCCCGCGTTCCACGTGTCAGTACATGCGGCGGATGTGAAAAGCGCTACCACGTTCCAGGGGTTGCTCGGTGACGAACTCGTGCATCTTCATCCGGCACCAGGCCGGGATGTCGGCGTGCGCCGCGGGATCGTCCGCGGTGACCGCGATGACCGAGCCGATGGGCACTTCGTGCAGTCGGGCGGCCAGCATGATGATGGGGATGGGGCATTTGCGGCCCACCGCCTCCACGGTGGCCGACGGCGTCTGCGGCGGGTACTCGGGCACGTGGTACACCCCTGTGTGTCGTCGTCCTGTGGCGACCATCCTGGCCTGATCGGGTCCGTAAGGCGAACCCGGTTAAGGGTGCCGTAAACCCAGCGATACGCTCGCCTTGGTCTTTCCTCGTGAAGCGTCCGCGCCGCCCTCCGGGGCGGTGGGGACACGATCGACGACAAGAGGGCCCGGGGGGACGCCGGGCCGCGCTCCGTAGCCAGCCGGGAGGGTTTATCCTCCGCGGGCGAACGGGCCCGGCTCCACGTACCACCGCGCGCTTCGCGCGGGGGCGTCTGGCAACACGCTGACCAGGCAAGCCCCTGAACGGGGCGCTGGGCGGTTCGCGATAATGTTTCCCCCTGAAAAGCTTTGGATACTTAGGCCGCCCGTGGAGGATCCACGGGCTACACCGCTGGGAAGGCAATCCGTGAGTCCGACCCGCCAAGAGAATCGGCGTTTCAACCTGCGCCGATGGGCACCACGCGGCGCCGCGCTGGCCGTGCTGGGGCTGGCCGCGACCGGCTGCGCGTCGAACGATCTCACTCGTTTGGGCATGCCGGAGCCGATCACCAACCAGGCCGAGCGTGTCATCTCGCTCTGGCAGGGCTCCTGGGTGGCGGCTTTCGCGGTCGGCATTCTCGTGTGGGGGCTGATCGCGTGGTCGATCATCTTCCACCGCAAGCGCTCTGAGCAGCTGCCGCCCCAGGTGCGGTACAACATGCCCATCGAAGCGCTCTACACCGTTCTGCCGATCGTCATCATCTCGGTGCTGTTCTTCTTCACGGCCCGGGACCAGACGATCCTGCTCGACACCGATGAGCCCGCGGACGTCAACATCGAGGTCGTGGCCTTCCAATGGGCCTGGCAGTTCAACTACCTCGACGAGACCAAGGAGGACGGCGGGGAGGTGCTCTTCTCCCAGACGGGTGTCCCCAATCCCGATGGGACCGCGGATCCCTCGACCCAGACGACCCTGGTCCTGCCCGAGGGCGCGACCGTCCACTTCGACCTCCACTCGCCGGACGTCATCCACTCGTTCTGGGTTCCGGCGTTCGGCTTCAAGATGGACGTCATCCCCGGCCGTGACAACGCCTTCCAGGTGGACCTCAACGAGGGCACCGAGGGCGAGTACATCGGCCGTTGCGCCGAGCTGTGCGGTGTCGACCACGCCCGCATGCTCTTCAACGTCGAGGTCCTGCCCCAGGACGAGTACGACACGTGGGCCGCCGAGCAGGAGCAGGCCGCCTCGGAAGCCGAGACCGAAGCCGCCGAGACCGAGGACCAGCCGGAGCTCGGCGAGGGTACGGGCGCTGAGGGCGCGGGTACCGAGGGCGCCGGAACCGATGAAGAGGGCTCGGGCTTCGGTGACTCTGACACCGAGGAGAATGACCAGTAATGACCACCGATAGGACACCGTCGCGCCCGGGGTCGATGATCGTCAGTTGGATGACGTCGACCGATCACAAGATCATCGGGTACATGTACCTGATCACCTCCTTCGCCTTCTTCCTCCTCGGCGGCGTTATGGCGGTGCTCATGCGTGCGGAGCTGTTCGTCCCGGGCATGCAGGTCATGTCCAACGAGCAGTTCAACCAGTTGTTCACCATGCACGGCACGATCATGCTGCTGATGTTCGCGACCCCGCTGTTCATCGGGTTCTCGAACGTGATCATGCCGTTGCAGATCGGCGCGCCCGACGTGGCGTTCCCGAGGATGAACCTGTTCAGCTACTACCTGTTCCTGTTCGGCAGCCTCATCGCCATCAGCGGGTTCATCACACCGGGCGGCGCGGCCAGCTTCGGCTGGTTCGCCTACACGCCGCTGTCGGACGCGGTCCGCTCACCCGGTCTGGGCGGTGACCTGTGGATCCTGGGTCTGACCGTCTCCGGTCTGGGCACGATCCTGGGTGCGGTCAACTTCATCACCACCGGCCTGTGCATGCGCGCGCCCGGTATGACGATGTTCCGCATGCCGATCTTCACCTGGAACACGTTGCTCACCAGTGTCCTGGTGCTCATCGCGTTCCCGGTGCTGACCGCCGCCCTGGTCGCC